>JAJTIB010000020.1 GCA_021300075.1 Rickettsiales bacterium | reverse complement strand
TTATGCCGGTTGTGTTGGTTATTTCTCCGCCAACGGCACAATGGATACCTGCATTACGCTACGCACGGCGCTGGTTAAAAATGGCCGTATTTACGCGCAGGCCGGAGGCGGCATCGTTGCTGACTCCGACCCGAAGGCGGAATATCAGGAATCGCTTAACAAGGCCAAAGCCGTCATGCGCGCTGCGGAACTAGCGGGGAGATTCGCGTGACGAAATCCATCCTCCTCATCGATAATTACGACAGCTTCACCTATAATCTCGTGCATTACCTGAGCGAGCTGGGAGCGGCGGTCGAAGTGCTGCGTAATGACGTGATGAGCGCGTCCGACATCTTGGGCAAAAAACCCTCCGGCATTGTGCTATCGCCCGGCCCAGCGACACCCAATCAGGCGGGGGTATGCCTTGAACTCATTGCGCGTGCCGCCGAGTGTAAAATGCCACTTCTTGGCGTATGTCTCGGTCATCAGGCGATTGGTCAGGCTTTTGGCGGCCATGTCATCCGCGCCCCACAGCTCATGCATGGTAAAACCAGCCCCATCCATCATCACGGCGATGGAATATTCAATGGCCTGCCCTCACCCTTTACCGCTACGCGCTATCATTCGCTGATCGTTGAACGCGCCACACTACCAGCCTGTCTTACCATCACTGCCGAGACGGGGGATGGCATCATTATGGGGCTGCAACATCAAATGCTGCCCATCCACGGCGTCCAGTTCCACCCTGAGAGTATCGCCTCTGAATATGGGCATAAGCTCCTGCAGAATTTTCTGGGAGTGTTATGAACGGCCCGATGAATCTGCGTTCGGCCATGAAGCTCTCTATTGGCACTATGCTCGATGGCAAGATGCCACCTGAGACGATGCGCCAGCTATTACCCATGCTGCCGGTCGAGACGATCACGGCTGAAGAGCTCGCAGGCGCAGTGGAAGCAGTAATGGAGCGTGCTGTCACTTTCTCACCGCAATCCGACGCGGTAGATTGCTGCGGCACGGGCGGCGATGGCCAGTACAGCCTTAATATCTCCACCGCCACCGCCATCGTCGTGGCCGCAACCGGCACGAAAGTCGCCAAGCACGGTAATCTTGCCGTTTCTTCCAAAAGCGGTTCGGGAGATGTGCTCGCGGCACTGGGTGTGAAAATTGACGCTTCACCAGCGACTCTCAATCGCTGCCTGCGCGAGGTGAATCTGGCGTTTTTCTTTGCTCAGAAATTTCACCCGGGCTTCGCGCATGTCGCCAGCGTTCGGCGCGAACTGGGCGGGCGCACCATCTTCAATTTACTGGGGCCGCTCAGTAACCCCGCTCGCGTGCCGCGCCAGTTAATTGGCGTCTTTGACCGCCGCCTGATTCCCATCTATGTGGAAGCCGCGCGGCTCTTGGGCCGTAAATCCGTGCTCGTCGTCCATGGCGAAGATGGTTTTGACGAATGCTCCATCAGTGCCGCCACACTGGGCGCAACTTTTCATCAGACTTTCCGCTTCACACCGGAGGATGCCGGGCTGAGCCTGCACGCCGCCGATGCGATCAAGGGTGGCGATGCCGCGACCAACGCGCAGGCCCTGCGAACCATGCTTTCCGGCGTCAAAGGCGCCTACCGTGACGCGGTGCTGCTCAATGCCGCCGCGATGTTGCTTGCGGCCGAAAAAACGCCGGATTTACGCGCAGGCGTAGCCCGCGCGGCAGAAGCAATCGATTCCGGTAAGGCGCTTCACACGCTTGATGCACTCATCAAGGTGAGCCATGAATAAACTTGAAGAGATCTGCGCCAGAAAGCGTCAGCATATCATCGAGCGCAAGAGAGTTGCGCCACTCAAGACACTCGAAACGCTCGCGGCCGGACAATCTCTGCCGCGCGGCTTTCAAAGGGCGCTCACCGCCCGTCAGCAGGCAGGCGAAATCGGCCTGATTGCGGAGATTAAAAAAGCCTCGCCCAGCAAAGGCATCATCCGTGCGGACTTCGACCCCGCGACACTTGCGGACGCCTACCAGCGCGGGGGTGCGACCTGTCTTTCAGTATTGACCGATGAACCCTATTTTCAAGGCCAGGATGCGTATCTGGCCGCCGCGCGCGCGGTCGTGACCTTGCCGGTACTGCGTAAGGATTTCATGCTCGACCCCTATCAAATAGTAGAAGCGCGAGCTCTCGCAGCGGATTGCATCCTCCTCATCATGGCAGCGCTGAGCGATGCGGAGGCCAAATCCCTCGAAGCCCTTGCCCAATCGCTCGGCATGGACGTGCTGATTGAAGTCCATGACGAAATTGAGCTTCAGCGGGCCCTCAGCCAGCTTTCCTCGCGCCTAATCGGAATAAACAACCGCTCGCTTAAAACGCTCAATGTGTCGCTGGAGACTTCACTCACGCTGAAAGCAAAAATTCCCTCGGATTATACGGTGGTTTGCGAAAGCGGCATCGCCTCGCGTGCGGATATAGAAAAAATACGCGCGGCCGGTATTCATTGTTTTCTAGTGGGTGAAACGCTGATGCGCGCGGCGGATGTCACCGCCGCCACGCGGAGCTTATTGGGGGCTTAACTCGTCGCGGCGTCCATCCCGATATCAACCGCACGCACCGAATGGGTCAGGCGGCCGATCGAGATCACATCGACCCCGGTTTCAGCAATCGCGCGCACCGTCTCAAGCGACACATTGCCCGAGGCTTCACATAGAATGCGCGCAGCCTTGGCGCGAGCGACAGCCTGTTGCATCTGGTCAAGAGGCATGTTGTCGAGCAGCAGGATGTCTGCACCTGCAGCAATCGCTTCTTCGACCTGCGCCAGCGTGTCGCATTCCACCTCCACCCGCATCAGCATGGTCGCGAATTGTCGCGCTTCCTGAATCGCCGCATGCACCGAACCGGCAATCGCCAGATGATTATCCTTAATCAAAATTCCGCCATCAAGGCCAATGCGATGGTTATAGCCACCACCCGAACGCACGGCATAGCGTTGCAGTTCACGCCACCCCGGCAAAGTTTTGCGGGTATCAGTAATGCGGGCAGATGTGCCCTTAATCGCCTCAACATAGCGCCTTGTTTCGGTGGCAATACCCGAAAGATGCTGCAGCAGGTTGAGCGCCACGCGCTCGCCGATAAAAATCCCACGTACAGGGCCACTTAGTGTTGCAATCACGCTGCCGCCAGGCAGTACAGTGCCGTCCGCTACCTGCACCTCCAGCGCGATGCGCTCATCAATAATATTAAACAGCATTGGCAGGAAAACGCCGCCTGAGAGCACCAGCGGCTCACGGCTGGTCAGGACGAACTGGCCAAAATGTGTTTCGGGAATCACCGCATTGCTGGTGATGTCACCACTACCCACATCTTCCTGCAGCGCAGCGATCAGAAACGCCTGCATATCGAATGCCCGTTGCATAACCTCTCCTTGACTACTATTTATCAGGGGTAGCCATAAGCGAGAATCCCGTGTCCGTCAAAGCGTATCCTTTCCAGTACCACCAGCATGATGTGCTCATCATCGGCGCGGGGGGCGCTGGCCTTAGGGCAGCAATTGCGGCAAGTCAGGGCGCTTTATCGGTCGCTGTCATCTCGAAAGTCGAGCCCAAACGCAGTCATACCATGGCAGCGCAGGGCGGCATCAGCGCCGCACTTGGCAATCGTGGCGCGGATGACTGGCGCTGGCATATGTATGATACGGTGCGCGGCTCGGACTGGCTGGGAGATCAGGACGCCATCGCCCATCTGTGCGAACAGGCGCCGCGTGCGGTCGAGGAACTGGCCGCCTGGGGCGTGCCCTTCACCCGCGACGAGGCAGGCAATATCTACCAGCGCGCCTATGGCGGCCAGACGGTGGAATATGGCAAAGCTCCCGCCTACCGCGCCTGCGCGGCAGAGGACCGCACTGGTCAGGCCATCATGCAGACGCTGATTGCCAAGGCAAAAGCGCAGCCGGTGACATTTTTCAATGAATTTTTCGCGCTCGAGCTGCTGATGGTGGAGGGCGTATGCCGCGGCATCGTTGCCCTTGATATTGCAACTGGCAACTACCATGTGTTTGAAGCGCAGGTGACGGTGCTCGCCACTGGCGGCTACGGGCAGGTGTACGGCTCCACTACCGCCGCGCTTACCTGCACGGGCGACGGCAACGCGATGGTGCTGCGCGCCGGATTACCACTCATGGATATGGAATTTGTGCAGTTCCACCCGACCGGACTTTACGGCTCGGGCATTCTCATCACTGAAGGCGCACGCGGCGAAGGCGCAGTGCTGCTGAATGGCAAGGGCGAACGCTTCATGGCGCGTTACGCACCGCAATCGCTTGATCTCGCCAGCCGCGACGTTATCGCCCGCGCCATGATCTGCGAGATCCGCGAAGGCCGGGGCTGCGGCGCGGGGCGCGATCATCTGCATCTCGATATGCGCCATCTCGCGCCGGAAGTGCTTGAGCAAAAACTACCCTATATCACCGACCTTATCCGTCTGGTCTTGAAACTCGACCCGAGGCGCGATCTCATCCCCGTCATCCCCACCGCGCATTATACCATGGGCGGCATCCCCACCAATCTTGAAAATCAGGTGATGGACGCTCATGGCCGCACCGTCCCCGGCCTCATGGCGATTGGCGAGGCAGCTTGTAATTCGGTGCATGGCGCCAACCGGCTGGGCTGCAATTCGCTGCTCGACCTCATGGTCTTCGGCAAAGACGCGGGCGATTGGGCAGTGGCCAATCTCCAGCCAGGCAGGTCACGTCCGTCGCTTGCAACCGAGTATCCGGCGCGGCTGGTGGCAAATACCGAATCTTATTTTGACGGAGAAGAAGGTATGCTCACGCCCCGAGAATTGCGCCAACGCATCCAGCGTATTCTCAGTGCCCACGCGCCAATTTTCAGGCATGAATCCTCGCTCGCGCTGGGTATGGCAGCCTTAACCTCGCTGATCGGTGTTCGGGCGAAGATTGACCGCTCAACAAGGCATTGGAATCATACCCTTATCTATGCACTGGAAACCGAGAATCTGTTGCTGCAGGCGCTCGCCACGATGCGTGCCGCGCGCGAACGCACCGAGTCACGCGGCGCGCATTTTCGCGAAGATTTTCCGGTGCGCGACGATCTACATTGGCTCAAACACAGTCTGGTCAGCATTGCTTCCGATGGCTCCACCCATTACAGCACCCGCACACTACGCACGCCGCAGCTTGACGGCGCACCTTACTTTGCGCCCGAAGCAAGAGGGTATTAGAGCGACATCTCGAGCATTCTGAGTAGCGGCTTTTT
>JAJTIB010000085.1 GCA_021300075.1 Rickettsiales bacterium | reverse complement strand
GCGTTGGTTGAGGTCAACGAGACATTCCCCATCGGAGTCGTGGCGCCCATGGCCGCACCAAGGCTGAATGTGCCGGCATTGGCGGTGAGGTTCAGCTCATTCACCGCGCCACTGAAGGTGGTAGTTGCCGTGCCGGAATTCACGGTGAGCGTTTCTGCCGCTCCCCCCGCCGTGCCGTTCACTGTGCTGGCGGCATTAAACGTGATTGCCTGATTATTAGAGGATAAAATTACACTCTGCCCACTCGCGACCACCACCGGGCTATTGGTAAAGGTTAAGGCGCCCGTTCCGCCAGAGGATACATCGCTGCCAAGGGTCACGCGATTATTGCTGGAAAAGGCCACCGCAGCGTTCGAATTCAGAATGCGGTTTACTATGAAATTTTCAAATCCGCCGATAGCAATTGCACCGAAAGTCGTCTGCTGCCTTACCAGACTGGTGTTATCCGCCGTCCAGGTCGGGCGGGTGCCGTTAATGCCACTGGTCAGTGTCAACCCACCCGCACCCACGGAAAGATTGGATAGGATATTAAGATTACCCGTGCCCGTTGTCACCCCGTTCGCCGCTTGCAGGTTAAGGAATCCGGACACACTGGTGGTGATGTTGTTTCCTGCTGAAACATTGAGGTCTCTGAAGGAACGTATCGTCACAAAGCTGCTTGAAGTAATAGGGCGGTTAAGGGTGAAGTTATTAAACCCGTCAATATTCACTGAACCAAACGTTGCACCCAGCATGACCAGATTGGTGTCGTTCGCCGTCCAGTCCGGGCGGGTGCCGTTAATACCACTCATCAGCGTCAGGCCGCCATTACCCACACTGAGTGGAGCAGCGAGATTGAGATTGCCTGTGCCGGTTGTCACGCCATTCGCGGATCGCAGATCAAGCCAGCCACTCACAGCGGAGGCGATGGGGTTATTCACATTAAGATCCCGGAACGCATAGACAAGGATGGTTCCACCCGAAGTGATCGCGCGGTTGACAAAAGTGTTGTTGAAACCCCTGATATCAATCGATCCGAAATTTGCCGCACCGGTAACAAGGGAGAGGTTGGTGGTGTTGAGCGTCAAATCCGGGCGCGTGCCGTTACCAGAAAGCAGAGTGAGCGCGCCGGTACCCACGGCAAGATTCGCCCCCAGATTAAAAATACCGGTAGTGGCTGTATTGCCCCCTGCTGCGCGCAATGATAACGCACCCGTGGCAGCATTGGCCAAAGTAATATTGCTGCCGGCGGGAATGTTCAGATCACGCATCGCAAGCATGGTGATGCTGTTAGCAGCGGCATTGGTGGTAAGGGGGCGGTTCAGGGTTAAATCCCGAAAGCCCTGAATCGTTATATTACTGAAGTTAGTGCCGCCATTAACAGTCAGATTGCTGGTATTGATTGCCCAGTCCGGGCGCGTGCCATTCACCCCGGAAGTGAGGGTAAGATTGCCGCCCAGACCAACGCTCACGTTAGAAGCAAGATTGAGATTGCCCGTGCCATTTATATTTGCATTCGCTGCCTGTAGTGAGATGGAGCCACCAGCGCTGGTGGTGATGTTACTGCCCGAGGGTAAATTCAGATCGCGGAACGCAAGCAGCGTCACATTTCCTGCTGCACTCATCGCGCGGTTCAGGGTTAAATCCTGAAAGCCCTGAATCGACACCGCTCCAAAGGTCCCGCTCTGCGGCACCAGATTGGTGTTAGTCGCCGTCCAGTTCGGGCGGGTGCCGCTAATGCCTGAAGTCAGCGTCAGCGCCCCCGTACCCACAGAGAGATTCCCGTTAAGGTTCAGATTCCCCGTGCCGGTTGTCACACCGTTCGCTGCCTGCAGGCTGAGCGCTCCGGCCGCGCCGGTGGTGAGGGTTGACAATGCCCCTACGGTCAGATTCCGGAAGGCTGTGACAGTTATGTTACCGCTTGCAGCATTCGCAGTAAGATTGGCTCCAAGCGTTATATCTCCAGTCGCTCCCGTTGTCTGCGCTGTAATCGTCGCAGCGGTTATCGCAGGCAGCGTCATCGCATTGGTAGAGGTCAACGCGACATTCCCCATCGGAGTCGTTGCGCCCATTGCGGTGGGAAGGCTGAATGTGCCGGCAGTGGCGGTAAGGTTAAGCCCATTTACTGCACCACTGAACGTAGTCGTAGCCGTGCCTGAATTGACAATCAGCGACTCCATCACGCCACCCGTTGTGTCAGTGACGCTGCCGCCAAAAGTAATATTCTGATTGGTCGCTGAAACCGTCGCACTCGTTGCTTCGGTAAGCTCTAAATTATTGCCGAATGTTATTGCACCTGCGGTACTGCTTACATTGTTTGCTAAAAGCGTGCGGGTATTGTTGGAGATAGTCACCGCACCGGTCGAATTAATAATGCGGCTAATTCCAAGGTCATTAAACCCCTGCATCGACACCGCACCAAATGTCGCTCCCACCCGGTTCAGGCTAGAGCCAGTCGCCGTCCAGTTCGGGCGGGCGCCGTTAATGCCGGAAGTCAGCGTCAGCGCTCCCGTACCTACCGAGAGATTCCCGTTAAGGTTCAGATTCCCCGTGCCGGTTGTCACACCATTCGCCGCCCGCAGGCTGAGCCCTCCGGTCGCGCCGGTGGTGAGGGTTCTGCCTGCCGCCAGTGTTAGATCCCGCCCGGCAAGCCCTGTGATGCTGCCGCCGGTGGTAATGTTGTTATTGATGGTAAGATCGCCGGTCGCAGAAATGTTGGCATTCAGGGTGATGTTGCCCGTACCCGTATTGGTAATGGTGTTATTGACCGTCAGATGGCGTGAGGCATTCACGGTCAGGGAGCGAGTACTGTTCCACGCCACAGCATCCACAAAGGTGATATCGCCATTGCCGCCCGTGCCGCCCGAGCTTTGTATTATCACATTCCCCGTACCAAGCGCGGTTTGCAGGTCAGTAACATTCAGATTGCTTGGCGACGGGCCGAAGCCGTCAAACGGCGATGAACCCGTCACATTGCTACTCATGGCGTTGCTGATGGTCATGTCTGTCGGGTCGAGCAGCAAGGTACCCGCCCTGCCGCCTGTGGCCAGCGCGTTGAAGCTGCCGTTATACCCCAGCCAGTCACGCCCCGACACTTCGATAAACCCGCCATGGCCCGAGGCGCCCTTGGCACCCACATCCGTATGGCCGCTATAGCTCGTGCCGTGATCCGACCAGTAAATCACCCGCCCGCCATGACCAGAGGTTCTGGCGCTGGCATCCACCACCACATCACTGCCCACATGGGTACGGCTGGCGGTGGGCATGCCGCCCTCGGGGCGGAAATAATCGTAAAACCGGCGGAGATATTCCGCCAATCCTGTACCGTTGATGGATGAATATCCGCCCGGTGTATTGCCCCAGGCAGTGTCATCCGCCGCAAGATCCGGCGTGGCGAGCGTGCCCCGGTAATTGCCGCCCAGATAATCACCGCCAATCAGCACTTCGCCGCCACCTGCGTCACCCGAGGCATCAATGCGCGTGCCTTCCGCCACAAGAATGCGCTCACCCTGCACATGCACCGCGCCGCCTTTTTCACCCGCGCCCTTGCCCGAGGCATCAAGTTTGGCTGCTACCTTCACCGTGGCTTGCGTCTTGTCATGACCTTTGGCCGCGCTTGCAATAATAATCGCGCCGTTTTTCTCAGCCACTGTCTGGGCGCGCACAGTACCTTCCACCGCTACCATACTATCCACCAGCTCGCGGCCGGCAGCGGCCGTAATCAGCACCGTGCCACCATCCGCCGACACCGCGCCGGAGTTACGCACCAGCTGTTTGGCGACCGAGTCCGACACCGCCAGTGAAATCAGCCCGTCACCCGCCAGATCCACCACTGCCGTATCGCCCGAGGCCAGCGCCACCTTGCCCAGCCGCGCCTCAATCACCCCCGAATTTTCGACATGCGGCGCCACAAGCCCAACGAGGCCCGCCTCTTTCGCGGTGATCGTGCCCTGGTTAATCACCGCAGCATCCGGCTTGCCGGCAATATCGAGTTTCAACGGCCCGCCCGCCATGAAATCTTCGTTGCGCGTATCCGCGCTGGAGACGACGAGGCTGTTCACATCCACCTTCGCGCCTTGCTGAATCAGCACGCCGTTCGGGTTCACTACCGCCACATTGCCATTGGCAATCAGCGCCCCCGCAATGCTCGAGGGGGTGTTCGACTTCACCCGGTTCAGCGCGAACGAGGACGAGGAAGGCTGGTGAAACTGCGTGGTTTCATTTGGCGCAATATCAAAGCTGCGCCAGTCAATCACCGCGCGTTCAGAATGCTGGTGAATATCCACCCGCGCAGGCGCATTCACAATTGTGGCAGACCCGGCCGCCACCACGCCGTCTTCAGGGTTGGCAAGCCCTTCGCTTGGTGTAAGCGCCGCCACACAGCCCAAAGCTGAGGCGGTCAGTAACTGACGTCTCATTGCTATAGTCGCGTCGCGTTGCATAATTTTGCTTATTAAGAGCATGATAATACAAAAAGCGGAGAATCTCCTATAATTTTTGCAAACAAAATCACATTTCTAGGCATTTTAGTCAATGCGTTGAATTCATGCCGCAGTCGCTAGAATTACTGGAAGATTAATCACCTAGAGGTAAACACAAACCAGATAAAAACTATTCAAGGTTGTATCATTCTTTTGCAAAAGTAGCTTTACCGCCTACTCTGAGAGTATAGCTCCACGACATCCAGCGCCTGGGCGAGTTTTTTGGCAATACGCACCACTTCGTCCTGATTGTGGTCAATAAAGGGCGCGGGCACAATCGTGCGGTGCAGCTCACACCGCGATGATCTGCTCTTCACTGAAACGCTTCTTCATGGTCTGCTCCTTCTCCTAACGGTCAGCAGACGCTAGCTAAAACTGGACTAACTTATGGAGAGCAGGTCACTGACTATAAAATCTAGTGAACGAAATGAGATTGGCGTTGGCGAGGAGGCACTGAAAGCGCCCCTAAATATCCATTACTTCAGGAATTTTGAAGGGGGTGGGTGGAAAAATGGGAGCGGTCGTTTTCGGCACTATCAGTACCGGGGCGGGCGCAGCGTCGTCAGTTACGTTGATGGAGGAAGCGGCTCCAGCTGGTGTCAATCGGTACGTGCGGGTTTCCATGTCCGCCGTGTCTATTCCACCCGCCGCCAGAAGCGTCGGCGAATTGAGCGCGCTGGTATTCAGATACATCTGCTGGCCCTGCGTGGTCAGACCCGGCTCTATGATGGTAAAGTTCCCGCTTTGATTATTGGCAAGTGACAGCAGCAGTGAGGACTGTGTATCAAGGTTCGGGCTTGTCACCCCGCCGCCGGGAGGAAGGGGCGGAAGCGATGAGCCATCCGCCAGCACGGTCAGCATGCCATTCACATAATTCAGCACATAATTGGGCGCTGTGCCGCCCCCGATCGTGATGGCGTAATTACCAATCGGCACCGCGCCGCTACCGACCGAGGACATCAAAATCCCCGTCAGCAGCGAAGGCAAATCCGAGCCCTGGAAGCCTATTGCCGTATAGGTGAAAGGCGGGGACGGTTGCGATAATTCGCGGCTCTTATTATCCGCTGTCACGGTCAAGGTCGCGGGCGTAATATCAGCCGCAACACCCGCAGGCTGGCCGGTGAGGGTGTAATTCCCCGCATCCGCCCCCGTGATGCCCACGCCCGACACTGTCACCGCTTTACCGGTGCCAACATTACTATCTGCAAACACGCCCGAAGCCGCGCCACTGTCAATAATCACCGCATCACTGCCCAGCACGCCGGTGATCATGGCGGAAGCAAAGCTGAGCGTGGCACTGGTCAGGGCATCATAGACTTTGTTGCTGGCGGTGACACCATTCACCGTCAGGCTCGCAGGCGTGATATTGGCAGTAAGGCCCACAGGCGGTGTCACCGTGTAATTCCCAGCATCTGCCCCCAGCAATGCTGCGCCCGTCACGGTCACCTGTTTATTGTTGCCTACGTTCTTATCCAGAAACGCGCCGCTCGAAGCACCGATGTCAATCGACACGATATCGCCTGCGATTGCCCCCGAAAGCGTCGCGGAAGCGAGGTTCAATACCGCCGCTGTCGTTGCGTCATAGATTTTATCATTGGCAATCGCACCCGTTACCGTCAGCGCTTTGGGCGTGATATCTGCCGTCACACCGGTAGGCTGGGTCAGAGTGTAATTCCCCGCATCTGCACCACCGATGCTGACACCCGCCACCGTCACCGCTTTACCCGTGCCCACATTCTTATTCGCAAAATTCCCCGTCGCCGCACCGCTATTGATCGTCACGCTATCCGACCCGAGAATACCGGAGAGCATCGCCGAGGAGAAGCTAAGCGTAGCGGTGGTGAGGGCGTCATAGATTTTGTTGCTGGCGGTGACACCAGTCACCGTCATACTTGCAGGTGTGATGTTCGCGGTCACACCGGTGGGCTGGGTAAAGGTGTAATTCCCCGCATCCGCACCACCGATGGTCACACCCGCCACCGTCACCGCTTTACCTGTGCCCACATTCTTATCGACAAAATTCCCCGTCGCTGCCCCGCTGTTGAACGTGACCGTATCGCCACCAAAAAGCCCGCTGAACGCCGCACCGCCGAAATTGAGCGCCGCGGTCGTGAGTGCGTCATAGACTTTATTGCTCGCCGTCACCCCGGTCATACCAAGTGCCGCCGGCGTGATGTTCGCGGTGAGGCCGGTGGGCTGTGTAAAGGTGTAATTCCCCGCATCCGCACCACCGATCGTGACACCCGCCACCGTCACCGCTTTACCTGTGCCCACATTTTTATCGGCGAAGTTACCT
>JAJTIB010000117.1 GCA_021300075.1 Rickettsiales bacterium | reverse complement strand
GTCCACCAGCCATGGGCAAATACGCGCTCGGGGACGGGCAGCTTCGCCGACATCAGAAAGGCCGGCCAATAAACGGCGTGAAACCGCAGAATATCCTTACCCACCATATGCAGATTGGCCGGCCAGAAGGTTTTATAATCCGCAGAATCCATGTCCGGAAATCCCGCTGCCGTAAGGTAGTTGGTGAGCGCATCGAGCCAGACATACATGATGTGTTTTTCGTCGCCCGGTACGGCAATGCCCCATTTGAAGGTGGTGCGTGAAATGGATAAATCCTTAAGGCCGCCTTTCACAAAACTGATGACCTCGTTTCGGCGCGATTCGGGCAGGATGAAATCGGGGTGGTCGTTATAAAATTTCAGTAATTTATCCTGATAGTTGGATAGCTTGAAGAAATAGCTTGGCTCCTCGACCCATTCGACCTCGGCGCCGGTTGGTGCTTTGCCATTCACCAGTTCGGATTCCTGATAAAAGGCTTCGTCGCGCACCGAATACCAGCCGGCATACCCGCCGAGGTAAATATCCCCCGCCGCTTCCAGCCGCTGCCACAGGGCTTGCGCGGCTTTGATGTGGCGGGCTTCGGTGGTGCGGATGAAGTCGTCGTTCGATAGCCCAAGCACACTCGCCATATGGCGGAAATGTTCGGAGACTTCGTTGGTAAAGGCTTGAGGGGGCATGCCAGCGGCGGCCGCGGATTTCTCGACCTTCTGGCCGTGTTCGTCCGTCCCCGTCAGGAATTTTACCTTGCGCCCATCCAGCCGCATGAAGCGTGCCAGCACGTCGCACGCCACCGACGTATAGGCGTGTCCCAGATGCGGCTTATCGTTGACGTAATAAATGGGCGTAGTGATGTAATAGGATTTTTGAGCCATGCTCATGACCTATACTTCGCCTAAGGTCCGGTCAAGCGGCACTGGTAGCGAGTGGCAGGCGTGCCGGGTCGAGCAGCAGTTCAAAACTTCGGGATTTATCGAGGTTATAAATCGTCGTCTCACGCCAGAGTTGCTGTGCGCGTTCACGCCAGACTCTGCATTCGCGGTGGCCAAGAGCATTCGCAATGGCTGTGAGCTGACTGGCTTCCGTAGCATCCATCAAAGTCAGATGGGCGAAATGCGGCGCCATCTGCACGCGATCAATCGCCATCTGCCAGCAATAATAAAACACGTTCTGCTGCTCGGGGGATTTGGTGGTGGCGAGTTTCTGGGCAATGGCGACGCGCTCGGCGCGGCGCGTGCCCGGTTGCATCGCCGCCAGAATCGCACGGTATAAGGTGAGCGCCTGTTTTTCATGAAGCGAGATCGCCTGACCGGGCGAGCCCTGCGCCAGCCCGTAAAGTGCGGCATGTTCGGCATTCGGGATTTCGGGGGCGGTGGCGGCTAGAATCCGTGAAAAATCCGCAATCGCTGGTGGCTTGAGGCGCAAGAGGCGACAGCGCGAGCGCACCGTCGCAAGCAATCGTCCGGGCATATGGCAAACCAGCAAAAGAATGCTGCGTGGCGGCGGTTCCTCGAGAATTTTGAGCAGCGCATTGGCGGCAGCATTATTGAGTTGATCGACTGCGTCAACAATCACCACGCGCCAGCTCGATTCGGCTGGGGTCAGACTCAGAAATTGTGGCACTTCGCGCGCCTGGTCGGCACTGATTTCGGTTTTTTCGGTTTGTTTTTTGCTGTCATAAACGGGGGTGACGGCAAGTAAATCTGTATGGGAACCAGCGGCAACACGGCGGAAAATCGGGTGATCATTTTCCATGGCCAGCGAGGTAACTTGCGGGGTTTTCGACACGGGGGCAGATTCGCCAAAAAGCGAAAAACTTTCTTCTTCTTTGGGTTTACTTATGGCACCTTGGGCAAGGAAAAACCGCGCCAGACGATAGGCGAGTGTTGCTTTGCCGATGCCTTTAGCACCGGTGAGTAAATAGGCATGGTGCAGATTGCCCCGCGCAAATTCCGCGAGAAATGTGGCCTCGGTCGCCTCATGGCCGAAGAGATTCGGATTGTCGCGGGGCAGAAACATGGGATCGAATCCTTTTTCGTCTTTGCGAGGGCGATGGCGACAAACCAATCCATTTTAAAAAAACTGGATTGCTTCGCTCCCGATCGCAATGACGAGCTTAATTTATTCCATTCTCCTGTAACCGCAATCCAAATCGCTGATTCACGATGGCGATTATCTGGCGGTGCACGGAATCCGGTGTCTGCGTGGCATCAATGATAGAAATGCGTTCGGGATTTGCCTTGGCAAGAGCCAGAAAACCCTCCCGAAGTTGACGGTGATACGCAAGTCCCATTTTCTCGAACCGGGTTTCGGCGCTTTCGCCGCGACTGCTGGCACGCGTAAGCCCGTCCTTGGGGTCAAGGTCGAGCAGGAAGGTCAAATCCGGCGCGATATTGCCATAAAGAAAGCTGTAAAGCTGCATCAGCCAGTCCGTTCCCACCCCTTTGGCAACCCCTTGATAGACATAGGTGGAGTCAAAAAAACGGTCACACAGCACGACTTCTCCCCGCGCGAGGGAAGGCTTGATAAGGGTTTCAAGATGATCATAGCGCGCCGCCATGAACAGCAGCGCTTCGGTTGTCGGGTTCCAGTCTTCCGCCTTTCCTTCAACTACTAATTTGCGAATAATTTCACCACCTTTGGAGCCGCCCGGCTCGCGCGTGGTCACTACCGAAAGCCCCGCTTTTTTAAATGACGACGCGAGATAAGCGATCTGGGTGGATTTTCCCGCCCCCTCCCCGCCTTCCAGAGTGATGAACATTAAAACCAGCTTCTGATAGTTTCTGGAATACGGGCGAAAGCATTTTTGCGTGCTACCGCCGAGACCGTCACCAGCGACACGACCTGTTCGCTGCCGTTTGGCAGCGTTAAAATTAACTCACCCGCAGGCTGACCGGCGGCAACGGGTGCAGTAATAGGAGCGTTAAACCGGGCTTTGATTTTTACTTCTGCGGTATTAACTTTGGGCAGCGTCACCACCAGCGGTGCTTCAGTCGCAAGGCCAACACTTGAAGATTTCCCCAGAAACACGGGTGCTTCTGTAACCACCTGGCCAGGCGAAGCCAGTGTTACATTTTCAAAATTGCGAAAGCCCCAGTTGAGCAGAAACTCCCCTTCCCGCTCGCGCTCTTTCATGGAAGAAAGCCCGTTTATCACCAAAATCAGGCGACGGTCAGTGCCTGGCTCTCTGGCCGAAAGCACGATACCATAACCAGCGATTTCGGTATGACCGGTCTTAAGACCATCCACCCCGCCTCGACCCAGCAGCAGGTTACGGTTATACTGTCGGATATTGTTGTAGGTAAACTCCTTCTCGGAAAAATAATGATAATATTCAGGGAAATCAGCAATCATACGGCTGGCGAGTTTTGCCAAATCGGCGGCGGTGGTGTAATGATTTTCGTCTGGCCAGCCACTGGAATTAACAAAATTTGAATTCTGCATTCCGATCTCTTTGGCTTTGGCATTAAGGCGTTGAGCAAAAGCCGCCTCACTTCCGGCGAGGCCTTCAGCTACAACCACACAGGCGTCATTACCCGATTGAATGGTGATACCGCGAATCAGCTCCTCAACCGTCACCTGACCACCAAGTGGCACAAACATTTTAGAACCCTGAATTCGCCAGGCATTTTCACTGACAAAAAATGTATCTGTCAGTTTCAGCGAGCCGCGTTTTAATTCCTCAAACAGCAGATACTCGGTCATGAGTTTGCTCATGGATGAGGGGAACATCCGCGTCGTGCTGTTCTTTTCGGCCAGTACCGCGCCGGTGGTTGCATCCATTAACAACATATTGCTGGCATTGGTGGGGGGAGTCATGCCCCCCGCATTCTCTCCCGCAACTGCCACGGGCGCAGACTCAGCCCCTACCGATGTATCGGGCGATTGAGCGAATACCGAGGCAGCAAGAAAAAAAACCGACGCGAAAAGTGATATGGATAGTAAATGTTTCATGAAAAATTCCGATGGCTCCTACTGGTGAGTAACTCTGGCGTCTTTTACGCCCATAATGCGGGCGCGACCCAGCATTTCATTGGCGGCGGTCTGATCAATAAATGGGCCAAGCCGTACGCGGTATAAAATTCTGCCTTGATTAACATTTGTCGCTTCCACACTGACATTGGCAGCGTCTTGAAATTTTGTTGCCAGTGTATCAGCATTCTCTTTTACACCGAATACACCAAGCTGCACATAATAACCGTCCGCCACAGGTGTGGGGGCAGGTTCATCAGCGAAGCCTGAGGGTGTGCTTTTCGGCAGAGATAGGGGCGGCGGCGAAGCTGACTTAGCCCCGTATTGGGGGTCGTCCCGCAACACATCAAAGGGAGAACGCGCACTGGGGGGCGCGACGGGTGAAATAGGGGCTGGCCGCGGTTTCGCCCGGGCCGGAACTGCCTCCGGGGGGGACGATTTTTCGAGCGGCGGTAATGTTTCAGTGACGGTAGTTTCTACCGCTACAGGCCGCACAACCGGCGGGACTGTCTCCGCCGCCTGCGCCGAGGCAATTGGATTCAGACGACTCCACCAGTCGCCGCTTGGTGGGGGATTTTCAAGCGTGGTCACGGGTAGAGTTGCCGTATCGGCTGAAGCTACCAGAACACTTTCCATAGGAATACTTGCGGGTGCATAGCCGTTTTTGAGCATGGCGACATAACGCTCGGTAGGTTCAGGCAGATATTCCACCCGCACTTTGGCTGTGCCCGATCCAATCATATCGATCTCTTGCGCTGCGCGCTTGGAGAGGTCAATGATCCGGTCATCCGCAAAGGGACCGCGATCATTCACCCGTACCACTATCATTTTATTGTTTTTGAGGTTGGTGACTTTTACAATCGAGGGCAGCGGCAGGGTGCGATGTGCCGCCGTCATCGCCATTTTATCAAAACGCTCCCCATTGGCCGTGCTTTCGCCATGGAAACCTGGTCCGTACCAGGAGGCGATGCCCTCTTCCTCGTAGTTGGGATCATGTTCGGGATAATAGGTGCGGCCATTAATCGTATAAGGCTTGCCCAACTTAACCAGTGGATGCTCAGGC
>JAJTIB010000051.1 GCA_021300075.1 Rickettsiales bacterium | reverse complement strand
GCACCAGGTCAGTGCGTGGACGTAGGGGTTCTCCGACCAGGCCCAGGTCGCCTCATTGTCCGACCGCTGCGGGCCGGAGCCCCCGGGGAAGGTGGAGTCCAGGCGCGGGTCATAGACCTTCACCCACTTGGCGACGGTCAGCCGCCGGGGCGGCCCCGAGGAATAGACCGTCGTGTTATACTGCAGGCACCAGAGGTCCGCCGCCAGGCCGCTCAGCTTGTGGGCGGTCGTCCACTCGGCGGGCAGGCCGGAATGGTCCGCCGGCGTGTCCTTGCTGCCCGTCGCCGTCCATTGCAGCCGCCCAGCCTCAGGCCGCGCCCCCAGCTGGGTGCGCCGCCACATCCGGTTCTGATAATAGCCGGAAGCCCCCTCCCCGGCGTCTGTGCCGAAGGTGACCGGCGTTCCATTGATCAGAAAGCTCTCATAACTGTCGATGGGTCCCGCCGCAGAGTACACCGTGGCGTAGTTCAGGTACTTGTTCTTGTCCCCGGCGGTCTGGGCGAAGACCACGTTTCCGGCGGTCCCCGTCCGGCCCATGGCGTAGGGGACGGGGCCGCGCGGGTCGGCCTTGAAGTCGATCTGCGATCCGAAGTCCCCGCCGATCTTCGGCGACAGGGCCGAGCCCAGGGCCGAGCTGATCCCGGCGGTGATCGCCACCTGGGCGACGACCTTGGCCACGGTCATCAGCGAGGCCGCCGTGCCGGCCTGGACGCCCTGGCTGACGGCGAACTGAAAGACCTTCACGGCCACCCATTTCGCGGCGACGACTACGGCTTCGGCCAAGGGTCCACCCTCCAGCACGCGAGAATGTCTTCGGCGTCGGGCTGCAGCACGCCCGCCTGGTGGTCGTGGGGCGAAAAGGCCAGCACCCGGCCATTACCCAGGCAGACGCCCAGGGAGAGGTCCCACCCCTCGCTCGAGGGCAGGCCCACCAGGTCGCCCACCAGGTGGAAGGCGAAGGGGATGCGGGCCAGGCCCTGGCCATCCACCGCCTCGCCCAGGCCACAGTAGCCCAGGCGCTTCAGGGCGCGCCGGGCCTTCAGGGGCGAATCCCACGTCCCGGCCCGGTTCAGATCGCAGGGCAGGCCGTGATGGTTCAGCACGCTCGCCGCCAGGCGCACGCAGTCGGCCTGGCCCCAGGCGAAGGCCTGGCCCAGGAAGGCGTCAACCGCCGCCTGGGCGGCGTCACGGCGGGCCAGCAGCGGCGAGGTCATGACAGGTCGCCCCGTCCGACCCGGGCCGGGCTCGAGGCGTTCACGCCCACCAGCACCGCCTTGGGCGCCTCAGCCCCCCAGACCGGCGGGTCGCGCACGAAGCTGACAAACTCCAGGCCCTTTTCGCCGGGCCAGATGGACTGATGGAAGCCGGTATTCAGGCGCTCGCCCTCATCGGTCTCCAGGAAGCGGTCAAAGAACGAGATCACCGTCAGGTCCAGCTCGCGCTGCCCCTCGCTGACCTTCTGGGTCGGCACGTCCGTCTCGCCCACGAAGACCAGGTCCGGATCGGCGATCACCTGGCCGGTCACCGCATCCAGGGCGCCCACCCACAGGGAGACCGGCGAGCCCTGGGCCGTGGCGGCCGCCAGGGTCGCCATGGCGGAATTGTCCGGCGGCAGCAGGGTCAGGGTCAGGCTGGGGGCCTGGTCGTTCAGGCCGTCGGTAAAGTCCGACACCCCGCCCAGGACGCCGAAGGTGGCGTCCTGCCCGACGAAGGTCCGTCCGCCGAAGGTCACGGTTCCCGCCCCGTCCAGCAGCCGCACATAGGTCGGGCCGGGCAGGACGATCTCCACCGCCCCGAACAGGATCAGGGCGGGCTTGGCCAGCTCGGCGGTAAAGGCGGGCGTCAGGGGCACGTCAGGCGTTTTCCGACAGGGTGAAGGCCGTCGAGGTCCAGCGCAGACGCTCCAGGCTCCATTCCAGGGTTCCGGTCAGCAGGCCCTCGACAATCGGGGCCGAGAAGTTCAGGGGCGCGGACGCCGGCGGCGAGACCCGCAGCAGGGGCGCCACATGCAGCTGCACCTGGCCGGCCCCGTTCGCCGTCACCTGCAGGGTCGTCATATGCAGATAGTTCCGGCCCCCGGCGACGAAGCTGAAGAACCGGCCGGCGGGAATGACTTGATTGGCCGTCAGGCCGGAGATGTTCAGGCGCGCTCCGGACTGGCCGGCCCCGTTCACCACGGGCGATCCGCCGATCACCGACCAGATCTCGGCCTGCGGCCAGGCCAGGGTCAGGGTGTCGTTCTCGGCCCGGGCCTTCATGCGGGCCGCCAGGAACTTGGCCGAATCTGCGGGCTCCAGGGGCGGCAGGGTCACGTCCACGGCGAACCGGGCGCCCAGGCGCTGGATGGTCTGGCCCGGGCCGCCGAGGATCAGGGTCAGCACCGACTGAAAGTCCCCCAGGCGGGCGGAGACCTGGACCAGGTCAGGCAGGTTCGGAAGGGAAACGCTCATCGGCCCAGCCTGTTCCTCGCGCGGGTGTAGATCCGGGCCTGGGCCTCAGCCGCGCCCCGGGCCGCGCCCTCGGCGGCGGCCTGCGCCCCGACCTGGTCGGCATAGTCCCGGAACGAGGCCAGCAGCTCTTCGGTGACGACCGCGCCGCGGAAATCGGCCTGGATGACGACCGGAGCCGACCCGCCCCGGGGCCGGATGTCGGCGATCCCGTGCGGGGTGCCCGTCGAGCCCCGGGGCAGGTTGACCACTTCCGGGCCCCGCTCGCCCACCAGGGCCATGCCGCCGGGGGCGAAGCTGGTGCCGGTTGCAAAGCTCCCGG
>JAJTIB010000093.1 GCA_021300075.1 Rickettsiales bacterium | reverse complement strand
TTTCTCTCCAGAATGCAGTTCTTTTAAATGTTTTCGTAATCCAAACATCAAGAAAAAAGCATGGATTACAACGGTTTTAGCCGTTATTCCTGTGCTGCTGTTCAAGTATCTTTACGATGCGGGGGTTTTGCAATTATGACCTTTTGCCGCGCCTTGATCCTCCTGGTTTTGAGCGCCCTGATGGCGGTTCCTGCCTCGGCGCAGTTTCATGCGGGCAGCCGCAACCGGGATTGCCCGCCTCCGGCCACCTATAAGCCCGACCCCAGCGTTAATGCAACGGACGGGAAGGATCGGCATGGCCGCCCGGTCGCCCCCGCAACGCTCAATCCCTCGCCTGTCGCCTTGCAGGGTGACTCGGTCAATATCGATATGCAATTGCCCCTTGACCGCTTTACTGCCCCGCGAAATTCTAACGTTGATACCAGTCAGATGAAAATCAATCTGGGCACCATGAACGTTCAGCGCGAAGGTTCGACGACCCTGAACGGCGGGCCGCTTACGAACGATTTCACGAATTGCAGGTGATATGAGTCCTCTGAGTTACATTTTTTCAGACGTCATCCCCGTGATAGCCGAAATCCAGCACCAGAAAATTTCGTGGCGCAGGCGCGCCGCACTGGATTCCCGCCCGCAAGGGAATGACAGATTCTCAGTGGGTGCAGAGGTCTCCGTATGAAAAAATCACTGCTCTTTCTGCCGCTCCTGCTTATGGCCTGTACCCCGGGCGATGAGGTTTATTGCAATGCTCAGGGTCTTACCATGGGAACACTGCAATATGAGCAGTGCAAGGCATTTTATTTCCGCGAGACGGCTCGCTACAACGCCGATTTTTCCGTCTGTGGCCTGGAGGCTGATAAAACCTATCCGCAATCGCTTTATGATGATGGGCGCTGGCAACCTGCTCAGGTAAGCTACGCCCATAACATGGGCTATGGCGGTGGCGGCTCGATTTTTGTGGTGCCGGATGCTGAGCGCAACGCTGAAGTCGATCGTCTGCGGATGCGTATTATTGGCCCCTGTATGCAGAAGAAGGGCTGGAAAAATGGCAGCAACTGGCGCGAGGGGCGGATTGGCCAGTAGTCAGTGGTCAGAAAAAACAGTCATGCTGTGACGACATCCGGCCCTTAAGAAACCAGAACCCGGCATTCGTCGGGGCTATATGCGGGCAAAAGTTGGAAATATAAACACCAAACGCTAAAACACCGGGCCAGACAACAAATGCTAAATATCAAACCCACGAATCATCCATTGAATTTTACGGACAGGCTGCCATAGTGCGCCCTCACCCCATTCATGAGCCATTTCATGCGCCTGTCCCGTTATTTTCTCCCACTCTTGAAAGAAGATCCAAAAGAAGCGCAGATTCTCTCGCACCGACTGATGCTGCGCGCAGGCATGATCCGTCAGGAAGCGGCAGGTATTTATAGCTGGCTGCCCCTGGGCCTCAGGGTACTCGAAGAAGTCGAGCGCATCACGGCAGAAGAACTGGACAAAGCTGGCTGTGTGCGCCTGTTAATGCCGACCCTGCAGCCCACCGATTTATGGAAGGAGTCCGGCCGCTACGAAGCACTCGGTAAAGAGATGCTGCGTTTCAATGACCGCGCCGAGCGCGAGCTGCTTTACAGCCCCACCTGCGAGGAGATGATCGTCAACATCTTCCGCAACAATGTCACGACCTACCGACAGCTACCGCTCAATCTCTACCAGATTCAATGGAAATTCCGAGATGAGGTGCGGCCGCGTTTCGGTGTCATGCGCGGGCGCGAATTTCTGATGAAGGACGGCTATTCCTTTCATCTCACTCTCGATGACGCCAAGCGCGAATACAGCGCGATGTATGACGCTTATCACGCCATTTTCCGACGCCTTGGGTTGACTGCGATTGCGGTTGCGGCCGATTCGGGCGCAATTGGTGGCAGCCTCAGCCATGAATTTCAGGTGCTCGCTGAAACTGGCGAAAGTCAGGTTTATTACGATGCGGCGTTTGATGATATCCGTGCCGGAAAGACAAAGATGAGCGGTGAAGAAATGCGCGCACTTTATGCGGCGGCTGACGAAATGCACAAGCCTGAATCCTGCCCCATTCCTTCCGACAAGCTGCGTACGGCCCGTGGTATCGAGGTCGGCCATATTTTTCTGCTCGGGCGCAAATACACGGACGCGATGAATGTCAATGTGACGGATGCGACGGGTAAGGAAGTCCGCGTTGAGATGGCAACCTTCGGCATCGGCGTGTCGCGCCTAGTGGGTGCGATTATTGAGGCAAGTCATGATGAGGGCGGAATTATCTGGCCTGAATCTGTCGCGCCATTTGATGTCGGGATCATTAATTTGCGTCCGGGCGATGCCGCCTGTGACGCCGCTTCCGAGGGCCTGATGGCGCAGTTGGAGGCGTGCGGCTTGCGTGCGCTTTATGATGACACCGACCAGCGCGGTGGGGCAAAATTCGCCAGTATGGATCTGATTGGTCTGCCCTGGCAGGCGACCATTGGGCCGCGTGGAGTGGCGGTGGGGAAAGTGGAGCTGAAACATCGCCGCAGTGGTGAAAAATTCGATCTTTCAACAGAAGAGGCGGTCAATCTTCTTACCACTCGCATCGCACAGGCACGCCAATGAAGCGCCTCGAACGCATGTTGGCGCAACGCTACCTCAAGGCTCGACGCGGCTTCATTTCCCTTACCAGCTGGCTGGCGATCATCGGCATGGCGCTTGGGGTCGCAACCCTTATTCTCGTCACCTCGCTTATGAACGGCATCCGCGCCGATATGACGCAGCGTTTCATCGGCATTGGCGGCCATGCGACGATTGAGCGCAGCTACGGCATCTTCACCGATTATGACGCAGTCAAAGCGTCGCTTGCGGATACGCCGGGCGTCACCGCCATCACGCCCAAAATCGAAGGGCAGGTGATGGCTACGTATCGTGGCCGGGCATTGGGCGCGCTTGTGGTCGCCCTGCCATGGGATACGCTGGCGCTGCGCCCTCTTTTCATGAATGCGCTCAAAGCCGGAGACTGGGCCGGCCCGCGCGACAATGAAGGAGTGATGCTAGGGTTCCGCCTCGCGCGCAGCCTGGGGCTTCAGGTTGGCGACGAGATTACGCTCATCTCGCCGCAGGGTCAGGCGACGATTGCGGGGCTTATTCCGCGCATGAAGTCCTACCGTATCACTGGCCTGCTTGATTTTGGTATGCACGCCTATGACGGCAGTCTGATTGTCATGCCGTTTGAGGAAGCGCGGGTCTATTTTAAACAGCCTGAATCGGTTTCTAACCTTGAAGTGATGGTGGGTAATCCCAATGACGCGACTGCAGTTGCAGATGCGCTCAGGGAGCGGCTGGGCGACGAATATCTGGTTAGTGACTGGCAACAGAGCAATGCCACCGTGTTTCAGGCGCTCCTCATTCAGCGTAATGTGATGGTTGTCATTCTCACCCTCATCATTCTGGTGGCGGCATTCAACATCATTTCGAGCCTTGTAATGCTGGTCAAAGAAAAGCGCCGTGATATCGCGATTTTACGCACCATGGGCGCCAGCCGGGGCATGATCGAACGCGTGTTTCTCTATGCTGGCTTCTGGATTGGCGGGGTAGGGACGCTCGCAGGTCTGGCTCTTGGGCTTATTCTGGCGCAGAATATCGACCGTATCAAACGCGCAATTGAAATGCTGACGGGGCAGGAAATCCTGGTTGAGAATATTTATTTCCTATCTACTTTGCCAACGCGCACCGACCCGCGCGAGGTGCTGGTGATACTGCTGGTGGCACTCACCATTGCGATGCTCGCGGCGATTTATCCGGCGCGTAAGGCCTCACAACTGGATCCGGCGAAGGTGCTGCGCGATGTTTAATCCTGCTCTCATCTTGCACGAAGTGATCCGCACCTATCCCCATGCGGGCGGCAGGCTCGAAGTGCTCAGCGGCGCGAACCTGACCCTGGCGCCGGGCGAAATGGTTGGGCTTATCGGCCCCTCCGGCGCGGGCAAGACCACGCTGCTTCAAATCGCTGGATTGCTCGACCAACCCAATGCGGGCGAAATCACAATTGACGGTGTAGATGCTGCCCATGCGCGCGATTCGGTACGCACCAGCTTACGTAACCGCGCTATTGGCTTTGTTTATCAATTCCATCATCTCCTGCCCGAACTCACCGCGCTTGAGAATGTCATGATGCCATTGCTGATTGCCGGAAAAAGCCCAGCCATGGCCACCGCGCCCGCTATGGCGCTGCTGGAGCGTCTGGGACTAAAAGAACGCACTGACCATTTGCCCAGCGAGCTTTCCGGCGGCGAGCAGCAGCGCGTGGCGATTGCGCGCGCCTTGGTGCATGCTCCTAAACTGGTGCTGGCGGATGAGCCCACGGGTAATCTCGACCCGGTGACGGCGGGGGTCGTCTTTGACCTGTTCTGTGACGCGGCAAAAGCCTCAGGTTCCGCTGTTTTGCTGGTGACGCATAACCACGGGCTCGCTCGCAAAATGCACCGCGTCATCACGCTCGAACATGGCAAAATCGTGCCCTTCGAGCTTGGCCGATGAGCGGCTTTGTTCATCTGCGCGCCCATAGCGATTATTCGCTGCTTGCTTCGGCCATTAAAATTCCCACGTTAATCGGGCTTGCCAAAAAAAATAATATGCCGGCCCTGGCGCTCACCGATCATGACAATCTTTTCGGTTCACTAGAATTTTCGCAAGCGGCGGTGAAAGAGGGTATTCAACCCATCATTGGCTGCACGATTTCGCTCTTCCCTCATGGGCTTGAAACCCATGGCAAGGCGGGGCTGACGCAGGCGCCGGATAAACTGACCATCCTGGCCAAAGACGAGCGCGGTTATCATCACCTGCTCGAACTGGTAAGCGCGGCTTATGTTGCGCCGGCGCTCGGGCAAGCGCCGCTACTGACCTATGACATGCTGGCCAAAAAATCGGAGGGACTCATCGCCCTTACCGGCAGTTTTGATGGCGGATTTGGCCGGGGCTTGCTGCATGGTCGCCGCGCGGATGCGGAGGCGCTCCTGACCCAGTTGCAGGACATGTTCGGTGACCGGCTCTATATCGAGCTGACACGTCAGGATCGTTCGGAGGAACAACATATCGAACGCGCGCAAATTGAGCTAGCACTGGCGCGTAATATTCCGCTCGTGGCCACCAACCCGATATATTTTGCCGACGCCGAAATGTTTGAAGCGCATGATGCGCTATGCTGCGTGGCGGGCGGGCGATTTGTCAGCGAGCCGGACCGGCCGCGCCTCAATGCTGAGTATCATTTCAAAAGCCCGGCCGAGATGCGCCAGCGCTTCCGCGATATTCCCGAGGCGATTGAGAACACCCTCGCGATCGCCCGCCGCTGCCATGTCTTTTCCCCCACACGATCGCCGATTCTCCCGGGATTTGAAATGAAAACCGAATCCGGCGCGGTACTCAGTGAGTCGGACGCGCTGCGCGAAAAAGCCTGTGATGGCCTTAAAAAGCGCCTCGCTGCTCATGTCTATACCGAAGCGATGGATGATGCCGCGCGCGCTGAGACTACAAAAATCTATGAAGAACGATTGGAATTCGAGCTCGATGTTATCATTACCATGAAATTTCCGGGCTATTTTCTCATCGTCTCGGATTTTATCACTTGGGCAAAACAGCAGGGGATTCCGGTCGGCCCCGGGCGTGGTTCTGGCGCTGGTTCACTGGTCGCCTGGGTGCTTCTCATCACCGATCTTGACCCGATCAGGTTTGGGCTTCTCTTTGAGCGTTTTCTGAATCCCGAACGTGTCTCAATGCCCGATTTCGATATCGATTTCTGTCAGGATAGGCGCGACGAGGTCATCGCTTATGTTCAGCAGAAATACGGTTCCGATCGAGTCGCCCAAATTATTACCTTCGGTAAACTTCAAGCGCGTGCGGTGCTGCGCGACGTTGGTCGCGTACTGCAAATGCCCTATTCGCAGGTCGATCGTATTTCCAAACTCGTGCCCAATAATCCGGCCGCACCCGTGACCCTCGCTGAGGCCATCCAGATCGAGCCGCTTTTGGCGCAAGCCATCAAGGAGGATGAAACGGCGGAGCGCCTCGCCTCGCTCGCGCTCAAGCTCGAGGGGCTTTACCGCCACGCTTCGACCCACGCGGCGGGTGTAGTGATTGCTGATCGGCCGCTGGTCGATCTCGTGCCGCTTTACCGCGACGCGAAGTCCGACCTCCTCGTGGTACAGTATTCGATGAAATATGCTGAAGAAGCCGGACTGGTGAAGTTTGACTTTCTTGGTTTACGTACGCTGACTATTTTGCAGCGCGCTGTCGCACTTCTCAAAAAGCGTGGTATTACC
>JAJTIB010000006.1 GCA_021300075.1 Rickettsiales bacterium | reverse complement strand
GTGGAATGGCCAATATCGTGGGCAGGAGCAGCTCTGGTTCGCTATGCGTTTTACCGGACCGGATTCAGAAATCAACATCGCCACCGAAGATCCGGAATTCACCCAGTGGCGCTGGGTGGCTCTTGCGGACTTACCAAGCATGATTGTTGACTTCAAACGCGACCTTTACCGCCAGCTAGTCAAGGAATTCGGGCATCTGGCCGCGCCGCAAGGCAAGTAGCGCAACTTGTCGTTTGTTACGCTCGGATCATGGTCGAAGCGCCACCGGCCGTGAACACTTCAATCAAAAGCACATGCGGAATCCGCCCATCGAGGATATGCGCCGCGCTCACTCCGGAGCTAAGCGCACTCACGCAGGTTTCCACCTTGGGAATCATGCCGCCCGTGATCGTGCCGTCGGCCAGTAATGCGTCAATCTCCGCCGCATTAATCTCGCTGATGAGCTGTTTATCTTTGGTCAAGATTCCTGCCACATCGGTGAGCATCATCAGCTTATCGGCTTTAATGGCACTCGCAATCGCACCCGCCGCCGTATCGGCATTAATATTATAGGTCTCACCACTGGGCCCCATACCGATGGGCGCGATGACGGGAATCATGCCCGAGGCAGTGATATTCTGAATAATCTGCGCGTTGATCTGCGTCGGCTCACCGACAAAGCCAAGATCCAGCACTTTCTCGATATTGGAATCGGGGTCTTTCTTGGTCCGCGTCAGACGCCGCGCCGTAATCAGCGCGCCATCCTTGCCGGAAATACCAATGGCCGTGCCGCCCGCTTGATTGATCGCGGTGACAATTTGTTTGTTGATAGCACCCGAGAGCACCATCTCAACGATTTCAACGGTGGCGGCATCAGTCACACGCAGGCCATCGACAAAAGAGCTCTGGATTTTGAGCCGTTCAAGCATCGCCCCGATCTGTGGGCCGCCGCCATGCACCACCACCGGATTGATGCCGATAGTTTTAAGCATCACGATATCGCGGGCAAAGGTTTCGGCCGTGCGCTCGTCGCCCATTGCATGCCCGCCATATTTAATGACAAAGGTTTTACCCGCAAACCTCTGGATATAAGGCAGGGCTTCGGACACCGTCTTGGCGGTACGAAGAAGCAACTCCTTTGTCTTGAGCGATTTAATTTGCATCTATCGCCTCTATAACGCTCTGCCGTAGCGCGTCAATGCCAAGTTTGCTGCGACTGCTGGTGGTGAGGATATCGGGATACGCCGCTGGATGTTTTAATATTGCCGCTTTCGTCTTGGCCAGCATCGCGGCGAGTGAATCAGGTTTTAGCTCGTCGCATTTGGTGAGTACAATCTGGTAACTCACCGCCGCATCATCAAGACGCTGCAACATTTCATTATCCCCCGGCGCAATGCCGCGCCGCCCGTCAATCAACACGAAGGCACGGCGCAATTGCTGCCGCCCGCGCAGATAATCGAAGAGCAGGTTTGTCCAGCGTTTAATTTCGGTTTTCGGGGCTTTAGCATAGCCATAGCCAGGAACATCAACCAGCAATAACGTATCGGCCAGGTTGAAAAAATTGAGCTGGCGCGTGTGTCCCGGATGCGAGGAAGTGCGCGCCAAATGATTTCTCCCCACCAGCGCATTGACGAGGCTCGATTTACCCACATTCGATCGGCCAACAAAAGCAACCTCCGGAAGCTCCAGCGGTGGAATCTGTTCAAGCGAAGCAGCACCCGCGACAAATTGCACGTCTTTAGCAAACAGCGTGTGGGAAAGCACTAGATCAGCCCTTTATGTTCAAGCCGACGCTGAATCACCCATTGCTGAGCGATCGTCAGGGTATTGTTCCAGGCCCAGTAAATCACCAGCCCCGCCGGGAAGGATGCGAACAGGAACAGAAATACGTAAGGCATATAAGTGATGACGGCGGCCTGAATTTCATCCGTCGGTTTCGGATTGAGGCGCTGCTGTATTACCATCGTCAAACACATAATGAGCGGCCAGACACCAATCATCAGGAAATGCGGAACATCCCAGGGGAAAAGGCCGAAGAAATTGAAAATGCTGGTCGGATCCGGCGCGGAGAGATCCTGAATCCAGCCAAAAAAGGGCGCGTGGCGCATTTCAATCGTCACATAAAGGACTTTGTAGAGCGCGAAAAACACAGGAATCTGGACTAGAATCGGCAGGCAGCCCGACATGGGGTTGACCTTCTCACGCTTATACATTGCCATGATTTCCTGCTGCATCTTGAGCTTGTCGTCCTTGAAACGCTCCTGCAGTTCTTTCATTTTGGGGGTGAGCAGTTTCATCTGGCTCATCGCGGTATAGGACTTATTCGCCAGCGGAAACATGACGAGCTTGACCAGAATGGTGAGCAGCATAATCGCGATACCGAAATTGCCCACGAGTGAATGGAAGAAACTTAAAATCTGGAACATGGGTTTGGTCAGGAAATAGAGATTGCCGAAATCCACCGCGCGATCGAAAAGCGGAATATGATAGGTATGGCTGTAGGTATCGAGCAGACGCACCTGCTTAGCGCCAGCAAAGAAGCGAAGGGTGGTACTATGCTCTGCGCCCGCAGCCACGGTAAAAGAATCACTGCGTAAATCGACCTGATAGCCATCGTCCTCGCCATGTTTGAGATGGCGGAAATTGGCATCAAACACAGTGCCCGATTCAGGGATAATAGCGGTGAGCCAGTATTTATCTGAGATCCCGATCCAGCCAGACTGCTGCTCGAATTTCTGCGGGCCGTCCTCGCGCAAGGACTCGTAACTGATTTCTTCCAGTGCACCATTCATCACCGCAATCGGCCCCTCATACAGAATCAGCATATGTTTGCTGTCATCCGCATAGGTACGTTGTATCAGGCCATAAGGATAAAACGTCGCCGCCGTGCCGCTATTATTTATCACCCGCAAAGTCACGGTGAACATATAATTCTTATCCATCGCAATGATCTTTTCATAGCGAATTCCCTCTGCGTTTTCATAACGCAAGGTCACGGGATGATCGACCGTCAGACCCCGCCCGCCCGATTGCCAGAGAGTTTTGGCATCGGGCACATTCACCGATGCATCCTCCGGCAACAACCCGAATTCTACAAAATATGGGGCTTGCGTGCCGCGCGCGCCGAGCAGGCGCACTTCCGGTGAATCCTTGGCAATGGTGACGCGATATTTGGCAAGGGTCAGGTCATCAAACCGTCCGCCCTCGAGGTTGATCGTACCATGCAGCGCGTCCGAGCGCAGGGGAAGGCGCGGTGATTCGACGGGGGCAGTGACGGCCACCGGCTCCACCCGCGTATCAACCATAGGGGCCTTCGCAGTCGCCTCAATGCGCTGCAGTTCGGCTGCCTGCTGCTGTTTGAGCGCGGCCATACGCGGGCGCTCGTAAAAATACTGCCAGGCAGCCATGATGGCGGTACAGAGTACCAGCGCAAGAATCAGGTTTTTAAAATCAGGGCTCTGGCCGGGCGTATGCGATGGAAACATGAATGCGTGCCGTTATAGTGGAACTTGATCAACGCCCGAACCACCCCAGGGGTGGCAACGGGCAATGCGTTTTAAGGCAAGCCACCCGCCAGCGCAAGCCCCATGTCGGGTAATCGCTTCGGTCGCATACGGAGAACAGGTCGGTGGAAAACGTCAACTGGGCGGCGTAAAGGGCGACAGCGCCAGCTGATAGAGCCGTATTAACCACCGCACCAGCGCAATGAGGGCACGCGAAAAAAAAGAAACTTTGACGATGTCGCTCATG
>JAJTIB010000158.1 GCA_021300075.1 Rickettsiales bacterium | reverse complement strand
TTTGCCGCCGCCGCACGCGGCTACCTTGACGATGTGGTGCGCCCGCAAAACACCCGCTGGCGCATCTGCCGCGCACTCACCATGTTACGCAATAAAGAATTGACCAACCCGAAAAAGCGACATGATAATCTGCCGCTTTAGGGGGATGATCTGATGATGGATGATTGGATGATCCGTGAAGGAAGATGGATGATCCGAAGATGGATAATCAGATAATCCGTGGATATTCTACCCTTCACGGATCATCTGATCATCTGATTATCGGATTATCAAAAGAGGAGAGAAACATGACCTGGCTCACTGCCGACCAACTCGATCAGGATTGGAAAACCAATGCCCGCTGGAAGGGCGTGACGCGCCCCTATACGGGGGCTGACGTGGTGCGACTGCGCGGCAGCCTGCCCATCAGCCATTCCATCGCCACCCATACCTCCAAAAAACTGTGGAAATATCTGGAAGAGACGGCGTATGTAAATGCGCTGGGAGCACTCACCGGCAATCAGGCCATGCAGCAAGTCAAAGCTGGCCTTAAGGCCATTTACCTCTCCGGCTGGCAGGTCGCGGCGGATGCGAATCTGGCGGGAGAAATGTATCCCGACCAGTCGCTTTATCCGGCCGATTCTGTGCCGGCGGTGGTGCGCCGCATCAATAAAACACTCAGGCGCTGCGATGAGATTGAAACGAGCGAAGGTCACGCCGGAAAGACCGACTGGTTCCAGCCCATTGTAGCGGATGCCGAGGCCGGGTTTGGCGGTAATCTTAACGCCTTTGAATTAATGAAACAGATGATTGAGGCGGGGGCAGCCGGCGTGCACTGGGAAGACCAGTTAAGTAGCGCCAAAAAATGCGGCCATATGGGCGGTAAGGTTCTCGTGCCCATCCGCGAACATATCGAGAAACTTGTGGCCGCACGACTGGCTACAGATGTATGCGGCGTGCCCAGCCTGATTGTGGCGCGCACCGATGCCAATGGGGCGTATCTGATTACCAGCGATATCGACCCGCGTGACAAGCATTTTGTGGCCGAAGGCCGTACCAGCGAAGGGTTCTATAATTACAAGGGCGGGATTGACGCGGCAATTAACCGGGGCATTGCCTATGCGCCTTACGCGGATCTTGTCTGGTGCGAAACCGCGCATCCGGATATTCCAGAGGCCAAGAAATTCGCGGAAGCGATGCACAAGGCACATCCCGGCAAGATACTTGCCTATAACTGCTCACCGAGCTTCAACTGGAAAAAACATCTCGATGACGCTACCATCGCCAAATTCCAGAAAGAACTGGCGGCGATGGGCTATAAATTCCAGTTTATTACGCTTGCCGGCTTCCACGCGCTGAACCACGGCATGTTTGACCTTGCCATGGCCTATAAAGAATCCGGCATGGCGGGCTATGTGAAACTGCAGGAGAGAGAATTCGCGGACGCCGCGCGCGGCTTCACGGCCGTGAAACACCAGCGCGAAGTGGGGGTCGGGTATTTTGACGCGGTCGCGACTGTCGTATCGAGCGGCAATGCCTCCACCACCGCCTTCAAGGGTTCGACGGAGGAGGAGCAGTTTCACTGAGGGGTGATACGTGGTGCGTGGTATGTGATGGGTGAAGAAATCAAGAGCTATGAAGATTTGAGGGTATGGCAAGATGCAATGCTTCTTACGGAAAAAGTCTATGTGCTCTGTAGCAAGTTACCCAAAGATGAACTTTATGGGCTCAATAGCCAAATGAAACGATCGGCTGTTTCTATCCCATCCAACATTGCTGAAGGAAGTGCTCGCAACAATACAAAGGAGTTAATTCAATTCTTGTTCATCGCCAGAGGGTCGCTTGCGGAGTTGCGAACTCAGCTGGCTTTAGCGCAGCGGCTTGAGTTGGCCTCGCAGGATCAGGAAATCAACGAAATTTGTGATCGTTTATCCAGAGGGCTTGCCAATCTTATAAAATCGCTGCGCAAAGAATAACGCACCACGCACCACCTACCACGTATCACACGGAGTCTTATGTTCAATTCCATTCTCATCGCCAACCGTGGCGAAATTGCAATCCGCATCATGCAGACGGCCAAGCGCCTCGGCATGCGGACGATTGCGGTTTACTCTGAAGCCGACACCAACGCTCTGCATGTCAAGATGGCGGATGACGCGGTCTATATCGGTCCCTCGCCCTCGGTGCGTTCATACCTGAACGTGGATAACCTGATTTCGGCCATTGATCAGTCGGGCGCGGAGGCGGTGCATCCGGGCTATGGGTTTCTCTCAGAAAAAGAACATTTCGCCCGCGCGGTGATAGAGCGTACCAGCGCCACCTGGGTTGGGCCAAACCCGGAATCCATTTTCAGCATGGGCGATAAAATCGAGTCCAAAAAAATCGCCCGCGCCGCAGGTGTTTCAACCGTGCCTGGCGTGCTGGAAGCTATTTCGGATCCGAAAGAAGCCCTGAAAGTCGCCGAAAGCATTGGCTATCCCGTTATTATCAAGGCCGCTGCCGGCGGTGGCGGTAAGGGCATGCGGATTGTGAAAAATGCCGATGAACTGAAAGACGGCATGAAGCTAGCCTCAAGCGAAGCACGCACCAGTTTCAACGATGCGCGAGTCTTTATTGAGAAATATTTCGTGAATCCGCGCCATATCGAAATTCAGATTCTGGCCGATAAATTCGGCAATGTCGTCTCGCTCGGCGAGCGTGAATGCTCGATCCAGCGCCGCCACCAGAAAGTCATCGAGGAAGCGCCCAGTGCCTTCATCACCCCTGAAATCCGCGAGCAAATGGCGGCGCAGTCGGTGGCGCTCGCCAAGCAGGTGGGCTATGTCTCGGCCGGAACGGTCGAGTTTATTGTCGATGCCGAGGGCAAATTTTATTTCCTCGAAATGAATACGCGCCTGCAGGTCGAGCACCGCGTCACCGAACTTGTCACCGGTATTGATTTGGTGGAGCAGATGATTCGCGTCGCCGCAGGTGAGAAATTACCGTTCACGCAAGACGACATCAAAACCACAGGCTGGGCCTTTGAAAGCCGGATTTATGCGGAAGACCCCGCGCGCGGGTTTTTACCCTCAACCGGCCGAATCGTGAAATATGTCGAGCCAGCGCCCAAGGCTGGCATGGTGCTCGATACCTCGATTTACGAAGGCGGCGAAGTCAGCATGTTCTATGACCCGATGGTTGCAAAACTCTGCACCCATGCGGCCACCCGCGAACAGGCGATTGACGCGATGGTCGAGAATTTAGGTGATTTCGTGATTCAAGGCATCGCCCATAATGCCAGTTTCCTGCAGGCGGTGCTGTCGCATGAGCGGTTTAGGAAGGCCGATATTTCGACCAATTTCATCGAACAGGAATGGCCGGCGGGCTTTACTGGTGCTGAACTTTCAACGGAGGCGCAGAAAGTCTGTATGGCGGTCGCGGTCTTTTGTAGTTTACGCGATATCGAGCGGGCGGCGCAGATTTCCGGCCAGTTGCCGGGGCGGCAACCGGCGATTGGCGCACGCTGGATTGTAACTATCGGTACGAATTCCGTGTCGGTCTATGCTCGGAAAAAAGATTATGGCTATGACATCAGCTACGACGAGGGGATGCTTGTCATCCGCTCCAACTGGAAGCTGGGGCGCAAGCTATTTCAAGGCGTGGTGAATGGCCGCCCCGTCAGCGTCCGTGTTGCACCGATGGCGGACGGCTACCAGCTCAGCTATGCGGGTTCCGAGGTCAAGGCTTATGTTCGCAGTCTGCGTGTCGCTGAACTCGCACAATATATGCCGGTGCGCGAGGTGGTGGTTTCGCAGTTTGAGGTGACGGCACCCATAGCCGGGCTGATTTCGGCGGTGCATGTAGCCGCAGGCGACAAGGTGCGCGCAGGCCAGCAGCTTTTCGTGATTGAGGCGATGAAAATGGAAAACATCATTTACGCGGATGCGGACGTGACGGTCAAGGCTGTGCATATTTCCGCGCCCGTCACCGTCACTGCCGGCCAGTTAGTCATTGAGTTTGATTCAGGCGAGGCGACGAAAGCCGCGTGATTCGCGGTGACGTGGCTGCCTTATGGTTGTCACCCCGACGTATGACGGGGTCT
>JAJTIB010000216.1 GCA_021300075.1 Rickettsiales bacterium | reverse complement strand
TTTCGCCTCCGCTACCGCGCGGGCAGATTCGGCTGCTTGCGCGCCGCTGACCTTGCGCCAGAGCAATAATACAGTGAACGACAACAATGCCGAAACTGCACCCATAAACACGGCCACCATATGCGTCTCCCTTGACTCTTGTGCTCGAGCATAGCACCATCGGCATAAACCGCCAGAAAGTTTGTTATCGCCCATGAAACACCCTTCCCCCATCCCTACCGCTGCCATTATTCTTGCCGCCGGGCGCGGCACGCGCATGAAGTCGGAACTGCCCAAAGTCATGCATCAGGTCGCTGGCCGTGCCATGGTCGGGCATGTGATGTATACTGCGCTTGAGGCCGGTTTATCGCCTCTCACATTGGTTGTGGCGCCGGGGATGCATACGGTGCGCTCCTACGCCACGACAGTGGATGAAACAGTGCGGATCGCGGTTCAGGAAGAACCGCTCGGAACGGGACATGCGGTGCGCGCAGCCCGCGAATCCCTCAAGGATTTCGAGGGTAATCTGCTGGTGCTTTACGGCGATACGCCGCTTCTGACATCGGCCACCATCAGCCGGCTCAACGAGGCTTTGAATGACGATGCTCGCTCAGCCGTTGTTGTGCTTGGGTTCACGCCCGAATCTCCAGGCGAATATGGCCGCCTGATGCTCGCGGCGGACGGCACACTTGAACGCATCGTTGAGGCACGTGATGCGAGCGCCCATGAAGCGCAGGTGCATTTATGTAATTCCGGCGTCATGGCACTGCGCGGTAGCGTGGCGTGGGAGCTTCTCGACCAGATTCAAAATCACAATAAAAAAGGCGAATATTACCTGACTGACATTGTGGCGCTCGCGCGCAAGGCGGGCTATAGCGCCCATGTTATCGAGGGCGCGGCCACAGAAGTGCTCGGCGTCAATTCGCGCGGCGAACTGGCACTCGCCGAAGCCGCGATGCAGGCGCGGCTGCGCGCCGCGCATATGGAAAACGGCGCAACATTGCGTTTGCCCGAGACCGTTTTTTTCAGCGCCGATACGCGACTTGGGCAAGACGTGACTATTGAACCGAACGTGTTTTTCGGCACAGATGTCGCGGTCGGTAATGGTGCGACCATCCGCGCATTCTCGCATATTGAGGGTACAGTGATTGGCGAAGGCGCCGTTGTAGGCCCGTTTGCGCGGCTAAGACCGGGTACGAATTTAGGCGAGAAGGTGAAAATCGGAAATTTTGTCGAGATCAAGAAAAGTGAAATCGCAGCGGGCGCAAAAATCAGCCACTTAAGCTATATTGGGGACGCGAGTGTGGGTGAGGAAGCAAATATCGGCGCTGGCACAATCACCTGCAACTACGACGGATACCGCAAGCACCGCACCACCATCGGGCGGGAGGCGTTCATCGGTTCCAACACTGCACTTATCGCGCCTGTCACGATTGGCGAAGGGGCCATTATCGCCGCCGGCTCGGTTATCACCCAAGACATCGCGCCCGACGCGCTGGCGCTCGCCCGTACCCGACAGGAGCAGAAACAGGACTGGGCAAAAGAATTCCGTGAGCGGCAGAAAAAACAGCGCGGAACAGACTAGTTCGAGGATTGCATCACCATTGCCAGCCCCGCAGCCAGCGCCCGCATCCGCACGGCGCTGCGATCCCCCATAAATACATGGCGCTGATGGTACGTGCTGGATTTCGTCGCGACCGCCAGATGCACCAGCCCTACTGGTTTTTCGGTGGATCCTCCACCCGGTCCCGCAATCCCCGTGGCTGCGATTGCAACATCCGCGGAGGCCGCGCGCAAAGCGCCTTCGGCCATGGCGCGAGCGACTTCCTCACTCACCGCGCCGTGGGTGGCAATGAGCGTGGACGCGACCCCCAGCATTTCCGTTTTGGCACTGTTCGCATAAGTGATGTAGCCGCGCGCAAACACATCCGAACTTCCCGGAATTTCAGTGAGCAGAGCGGCGAGCAGCCCGCCCGTGCAGGACTCGGCGGTGGTAATGGTCAGGGATTTCTGGCGACAATCGCTTAAGAGTGCCGCAGCACGTGCCAGAAGATCGGGTGGAAAAAGGCTCATAAAATAACGCTCAAAAAGAGTGCTGGTAGATGAAGCGCGACGCAGTGAAGTGGCGCAACCGGAGTATAGCAGCGCTACATGAGGATTGCGCCGAAGCTTCACTGCAAGCAGATTCGCCGCCAGAACTCTTTTTAATCATACAGAAGATTCGCCGATCTCGCCGGTAAGTAATGGCCAAAAGAGATAAATCGCATACAGCACTGTACCGGCGGCGATACCCGCCAACAAATCATCCAGCATCACGCCGAACCCACCTTTGATTTTACGGTCGGCAACGCTGATTGGCCAGGGCTTCACAATATCAAAAAACCGGAAACAGAGAAACCCGATCGCAAGAAAGAGCGGGTTCGCGCCTTCAAGCGCCAGAATTTCGCCTGCCGCATCCCACGAACCGGTGACCGCAATCAGCCAGAAATGCCAGACGGCAAGGGTGAGCCACATGCCCGCCACCTCGTCGATGACGATTTCCTTCGCATCATGCGCCGCGCCAGCGTCGCGCATATAATGGCTGCTGCAAACAATCCCAAGCAATGTAACCAATAGCGTGGCAATCCATAAAAGCGGGATACCGAAGGGACAAAGCAGCAGCAAGTAAGCGAGCACCAGCGCTACGAACGAGCCGACTGTGCCGGGGGCTTTTTTGACAAAACCAACCGGGCCGAGTGTGGCAATTACTGGGTGGTAACGTTTCATAAATCCGCAAATACATGAGTTTCGGCAGCTGCACCGGGATGAGTCACCGCGCCGGTTTCGGCACTGCCGACGGTCTGGGCGTATTTCCACAGCGCTCCGGAATTATAATCATGCCCGCGTGGTTGCCACGCTTTGCGGCGGCGAGTGAGTTCCTTCGCCTCAAGCGCAACAGTGATCGTACCTTTCACCGCATCAATCGTGATTTTATCGCCATCCTTGATAAGGCCAATCGGTCCTCCCACTGCCGCCTCCGGCCCGACATGGCCAATACAGAAACCGCGTGTGCCGCCACTGAAGCGACCATCGGTAATGAGGGCCACTTTCTCGCCCATGCCCTGGCCGTAAAGCGCTGCAGTCGTCGAGAGCATTTCACGCATCCCTGGCCCACCTTTGGGGCCTTCATAACGAATTACCAGCACATCCCCGGCTTTATATTTCTTGGCGCTGACGGCAGCAAAACATTCTTCTTCTGAATCAAAACAGCGCGCCGGGCCGGTGAAGACAAGTTTTTTTAGCCCCGCGACTTTCACAATCGCACCTTCGGGCGCGAGGTTGCCCTTCAGCACCACCACACCGCCGGTTTTGGTGATGGGGTCCGTATAGGGGCGAACCACTGCTTGCGTCCCTGTCCTCACCTGATTTGCTTCGCGTTCGCCGACTTCGCCCTCGGGGAGCGCTTGAAAGGGCGGAAACTTCACTGATTTTAAATTCTCGGCGATGGTTTTGCCCGTCACGGTCATACAGTCGCCATGAAGGAAACCGCCATCCAGCAGCGTCTTCATCACGATTTCAACCCCGCCCGCTTCATACATGTCTTTGGCAGTATAGCGACCGCCGGGCATTAAATCCGCAAGATACGGCGTGCGTTTGAAAATTTTACCTACGTCATGCATCGTAAACGTAATGCCGGCCTCATGCGCCATCGCAGGCAGATGCAGGGCCGCATTCGTCGAGCCGCCCGTGGCCGCCACAATCGCCGCCGCGTTTTCAAACGCTTTACGGGTGACAATATCGCGCGGACGGATTTTGGCTTTAATAAGCCGCATCACCGCTTCGCCGGATTCAAAACAGCGCGCGTCGCGCGATTCGTAGGGTGCGGGCGCACCGGCAGATCCGGGTAGCGCAAGGCCAATCGCCTCACTCACACAGGCCATGGTATTGGCGGTGAACTGGCCACCGCACGACCCGCCCGAGGGACAGGCCACCTGTTCGAGTTCGCCCAGATCCGCCGTGCTCATCTTGCCCGCGCTATGCTGCCCCACGCCCTCAAAGACATCAACCACGGTGACCGCTTTGCCCTTATGATTTCCCGGCAGAATAGTACCGCCATAAATAAAGACGGAAGGCACGTTGAGGCGGATCATCGCCATCATCAGGCCAGGCAGAGATTTGTCGCAGCCGGCAAGACCAACGAGCGCATCGTAACAATGGCCGCGCATGGTGAGCTCGACCGAATCGGCAATCACTTCGCGGCTGACCAGCGACGACTTCATGCCCTGATGCCCCATCGCAATTCCGTCGGTCACGGTAATGCTTGTAAATTCGCGCGGAGTGCCGCCTGCGGCCGCGACACCTTTTTTTACCACCTGCGCCTGCCTTCCGAGGGTGATATTGCAGGGCGCGGCCTCATTCCAGGTCGTCGCTACACCCACCAGCGGCTGGTGAATCTGTTTTTCTGTAAGCCCCATCGCATAAAGATAACTGCGATGCGGGGCGCGTTCGGGCCCTTCGGTCACATGACGTGATACTAACCTGGATTTGCCGTAGGTTTTCATAAACGTGATACCCGGTGCATGGTGAGAAGTCTGTCTTCCAAAGCCCGTGAGGGCCAAGGAGGATGATGCGTAACTAGCGGATGATGAGGGTGGGCGCAAGCGTAACGCATCAACCGAAGATACCCGCAAGGGCAGCATTGAGTTCATGGTTGTTGATCTGACGGGCGTAGTCATAAGCGCTATAGCCGCCCCGCCCCGTGAGATAGGGATCTGCACCCCGCGCTATGAGCAGACGCGCCGCCGCAATAGCGTTATGACGAATCGCCAGAATCAGCGCCGTATCGCCTTCAGCGTTAAACATGTTCACATCGCGGTAGCCATTGGCCAGTAGTGCACGGATGGCATTAAGATCATTGCGCGCCACCGCCAGCAGAAAATAATGATCATACATCTGATTGGTCTGCGCCAGAGGCAATTGCCGATTGGCGCGATCATATTCCAACCGGTAAATGGTTGAGGGCAACGTCACCCGACGGAAATTGAAATTGGTTTCGACCGGTCGGGAAGTCTGTTTCAATGGTATTTTCCACGTGGGAATCGCTTCCGTTTTTTTCTCCGATACCTCCAGAGCACTCGGAATCGCCAGCGCATCCAGCGCGCCCATCTCCGGCGGCGGTGGCAGTGAGGATGCAGCGTCGGTTGCCGCATTCAAAGAATCGGAGGGCGAAGCAGATACGTCCATAACACCGGGAAGTGTTAGAGGCGGCGGCTCCAATGCGTAGGGTTGCGTCGTAATCACCGGTTCGGTCGTATCCGTCACCGCGCCCGTCCCTTCCGGTGCGATGGCCGGGGCAGAGGAAGCGTCAGTGTTCACAGGTGGGGGGACATCCGCAGTTTTGGCATAGGGCGCCATACTTAGATCCTGCGGGATAGGCGCAATCGCAGAACTCGGCGCGGCTGGGGGGGATTGAATAGCAATAGATGGCGCCTCCGTCGGAGGCGGGGGCAGAACCAGGGGCGGAATGGTTTGCCCCTGTGCATAAACTGGGGGCAACACTAAAAGCGCAATCCAAAAAACAGGATTATTTTTCATACATCTCAGTTAATTGAGAAATAAATTTAACCGTGATTGTGAATTTATGACACTCCTCATGTAATGCACGAGGAAACGGCTTTAAACATGAATAACAGTGTGTCGGGTTGCCAGCTGTTGCACCCATCCCACAACGAGGGGTTTGCTGAGAAGTAAACGATTCGGGCTACTGGCTGGAGGCTGAAATACGGCGAACCTCGCGGTCCACCAGCCGCTCCACCACCTGGGGCAGGTTGGCATCAAGCCAACTTCTAAGCATAGGCCTTAAGGCCTCAATAACGAGATCCTCCACCGTGATGCCCGAGCGCAGCGGCATCGATGGAATCGGCTCGTAGCGCGCGGCGGCATTGTCCGAAATCTGGTTGAGCGAACGCAGCGAAGCAGCGGCACTCACCAACGTATCGTCCGAGACGATACCCTCATCCTCAAGCGCGCCGGGCGGCGGCGACAGGGACTTGGATTTCTTCGCACCCCGTGCCGGGTTGGGATTCGGGGCAGAGGCCGTGGGCATACTCATCACCTCATCGACCGACAAGGTGGTTCCAGCATCAGCAGCGGGCGCAGATTCTTCAGCCTCTGCTGGCAGAATATCGGTCAGTTCTAGAATATCAGACCCGGCGCTGGGCGAACGGGGCGCGGCGGCCGGGGTTTTCTTAGCCATCGGCGGAGGCTCCGGCGCGGCAGCGGAGGTTGCAGGCGCAACCTCGCCATCGCCTTCTTCGGCAATGATTCGCTTGATGGATTGGAGGATATCCTCCATCGATTGGTCTTGATCTTTAGCCATAACTACCAGACGTGATATGCGTTGAATCTAATAAACGTGCACAGACTTGTTTGGCAAGGAGAATTGCTCGAACTGATGTCTATTGCAACAAACGAGCCAACAGCGTGGCAGACATAACGCAATTTCTGCGGTGAATAGGCGGTTAATCTCTAAAACCCGAACGCTTTCCACTTGGTCGCGTCGAAATGCTTGGTCGGATCGTAGGAGGCGATGCCAAGCTCAAGACGCTCGGGCGTGAGCTGGCCGATGGTCAGCAGCAGGTTATAAATCGCAACGACACGCTCACGCTCAGCTCGCACTAGATTAGTCTGGGACAAGAATAATTCCTGCTCGGCGTCGAGCACGTCCAGCACGGTGCGCGCGCCATACTCCTCTTCCTGCTTCACGCCTTCAAGGGCGATCTGCGCGGCCTTGATCTGGTCATAGCGTTCGGCGATGGTGGCGATGCTGGTATCCATCCGCTCCCAGGCGCGGGCGACATTCTCTTCCGTTGAAACCCTGGTTTCCATCGCCACATGTTTCTGCTGGCGCGCGGCCGCCTTGGCGGCACGAACGGCCGCATATTCCGAGCCCGATTGATAGAGGGGCACGCGGAAATTCACCGTTACCCGATCATCGTCGAGACTGATACCACCAAGCCGCCCCGGGGCTTCCTGACGGGTAGCGAGCCCTACGAGCGTGATTTGCGGCAGGATGGTGCCAATCGCATTGTCAATATCGCGCTGGGTCGCCATTTCAGTACGTAAGGCCGCCATTAAATCGGGGTTGGCAGTGCGCGCCATTTCAAGCGCGTCTTCCAGTTTGACGGGCAATTCCGGAACGACCTCAGGTATCTTCAAACTGCCGGTGGGCTTGAAGCCCACCACGCGCTCGAACACCGCCAGCGCTGTTAGCACTGCGCCTTCAGAGGCAATCACGTTGGTGCGCGCCTGCGACAGGCGCGCTTGAGACTGCGCCACGTCGGTACGGGTGACTTCGCCCACCTCAAACCGCTCCTTCGAGGCCTTAAGCTGTTTTTCCAGCACGTCGCGATTATTGCGCGAGAGTTCGAGAATGGCCTGAGCCGAAAGCACATCCATATATGCCGTTACCGCCTCCAGCAGCACTGATTGCTCGACAGCCATAAGCTGCGATTGACCCGCGCGGGCGCGGTCTTGGGCGGCCTTGAAGCCGGCCCAGGTCGAGCCACCGCGAAATAATGGCTGTTCTGCGCGAAACTCCTGATCCTGCACGTTACCCGAAGCATCACCATTAAGGCTCGAGTTGGTATCGGAATAGCCCGTTTCAAACCCATACGCTGCGCTGGGGCGGAAGCCCGAAGCGGCGCTGGCCACGCCCTCATCCTTCACCTGAAGCGCCTGACGCTCGGCTAGAATGCGTGGGTTATTAGTATAGGTCGCCTCAAGCATTTCCCGAAAACTATCTACCTTGGCTGCAGAGCTAGGGGCAGCGACATTATCAGTGCTGGCTGCTCCTGGCTTTAAGGAAGTGGCCGCTTCCACGCCCGCGAGCGGCCCGGCCTCGGGGACGGGTACAGGGGCGGGCATTCCAGCCTCCGGCAATGGGGTAAGCGTTCCTGCCTGCTCCACCGCCTGGGCGGATGAGGGGGCGGAAAGCGCCAGCATCAACGATGCGCTCATCAGCAGCAGCGTTCGCCGATTTAGGCGCGGGGTTTGAATTTCAGGTAATGTACGCGTCATTTTTACGGCCATGGGGGTGGATTACGACTGCCCACCCTGCCAGAGAAGGCTTAAGATTCCGTTAGCAATCAGTAAAGCTCTAGTTAAGACTGGATGGTTTCACCTAAAAAGTGGCGTTTCTGCCACGCACGTAATTCCGCTAGAGCTTTATCCTTTTGAAACGAATTGCTTTGCGGCTGCCCTTTGGCGTTATACTTACTTGAGCAATTTATTGCACAAGTGAGTATCAAAACCCTCCGCCGTGAGCGGCGGTTTTGCGCCGCCCCCGCCTGCGCGGGGGTAAACTCTGCGAGCGGGACGCATAAATAATTATGTGTAATTATTTATGCAACTGACCATAGAATGGACCGAGAGTTTGTCATGGGCAGAGGATTCCCTGAATTCAAAATGCAATAAAGGCGGGGAAGTTTCCTACCCCGCCTTTAAAACCCTTGGCACCGAGCGATTCGCGCAAGCGCGTTCGTTTTGCCGCAGTTTGTCCGGACGCTGCCCTAAGGCCCGAAGGCCTGAGGGCAAGCAATCCAAACCGGATGGGCACTAGCCCCCACCACGATTCACGCCTCTGGCGCTATTCCTGAAGTGTCTAGTGGGACACGTCCCTCAGGAAACTCGAAAGCTCTCCCGCAGCTTGCGCCGCAGGCACTTCCTTTCAGCCATCCTTCGTGGGGATGACAGAAGGGGTACGATTCCCCTTGCGATGAATTCATCTTTCTGATTCGCATCAAAACCGGTCATTCATCGTGTAACCATTCATAATCGGACAAATCCCAGACTGCCATTTTCGCTGGAATTTTATCCACATTTTTCTGTGTGTATTTTTTCTACTCTTGAAAAAACCAAACTTACGCAACGGTTTTTAACTTTATTGCCGTACGATGAAAAATCGGGACAAATCTGTGGATAAATAATTAACGTGGAGGCCGGGGGGAGAATCGAACTCCCGCATGGCGGTTTTGCAAACCGCGGCATTACCACTTTGCTACCCAGCCCCAAAGCGACGAAGGTGATGTAGCGCCCACCGCGCCATTGGTCAAGAAGTCACGAGGAAAGATTCTCGCACTACGCCGCTTTTCTGCTTTTGGCAGCAGCTTCCAGCGCCTGATCGAGATCGGCGATAATATCTTCCGCATCTTCAATCCCCACCGAAAGGCGGATTGCCTCTGGCAGCACGCCCACGGCTTTCTTATGCGCCTCGCTGAGCTGCCCATGGGTGGTGGAGTAAGGGTGGATGATAAGCGAGCGCGTATCGCCGATATTGGCAAGCATGGAAAAGAGCTTCACCCTGTCCACCAGCGTTTTCGCCGCCTCATGCCCGCCCTTCACGCCGAAAGTGAAGACGGATCCCGCCCCCTTGGGCAGGTATTTTTTTGCGCGCTCATAATAGCGGCTGCTGGGCAGCCCGGCGTAAGACACCCACTCCACGCTTGCGTGCTTCTCCAGCCACTCGGCCACTTTCTGGGCATTGCTGACATGCCGGTCCATTCTCAGGCCCAGGGTTTCCATTCCGTTCAGTGTCAAAAACGCATGGAAGGGCGATTGCGTAGGCCCAAGCGCCCGCAGCCCTATCGCGTGGTTGGGCACGGCCAGTGCCATCGCACCAAAACTTTCGGCAAAATTCACCCCGTGATAGGAAGGGTGCGGCTGGCCAAGCTCCGGATAGTTCGCGGCGTGTTTTTTCCAGTCGAAATTCCCGCCATCAATCACCGCGCCACCGAGCGCCGTGCATTGGCCGTTCAGAAATTTCGTGGTGGAATGCACCACAATATGCGCGCCCCATTCAATGGGTCGGCAGAGATAGGGCGAGGCCATGGTGTTATCGACCACCAGCGGAATCCCCGCCTCATTCGCGATGTTCGCGAGCGCCTCAATATCTGAAATCACCCCGCCGGGGTTGGCGAGGGATTCGATGAAGATAAGTTTTGTCTTCGGCGTCATCGCTGCTTTTACCGCAGCAAGATCATCCACATCTACAAAATCCGCCTGCCAGCCGAAGCTCGAGGGGAAGGTGTTCTGGAACTGATCCGTCGTTCCCCCATAAAGCCGCTTGGAGGCAATAAACCGTTCGCCCGGGCGCATCAGCGCTTGAAACACCAAAAGCTGCGCGGAGTGGCCTGAGGCCGTCACCGTCGCCCCCTCCCCACCTTCCAGCGAGGCCAGCCGCGCCTCAAGCACGAAATTGGTGGGGTTGGTCAGGCGCGAA
>JAJTIB010000088.1 GCA_021300075.1 Rickettsiales bacterium | reverse complement strand
CGGTGGCACTCGCGGAACGCGGATGCGTGAGCGCGGCGTAATGACCGATATTGACGCCATTGGCAATGACCAGCATTTTCGACGGATCCGCACCGTCTTCAAGTTGCGGTTTCTGGTTGGCGCGGAACAAGGTGATGATGGCGTCCGCCGCCTGATACGCCGCATGCGAGAAATTATGGATAGAATCAATCCACATATCGCGCAAGTCACGACGCGGGCGGTCAATGGTAAGGGTTTTGGACGCAGTAGCATCCAGCCAGTCGGCAGAGGCGATTTCAATACGGCGTTCGCTGGTATAAATACCGTGTTCAGTAATTGCGACCGGCTTACCGGTTTCGATTTTGGCTCGCGCGGCCATGAGGCCCGCATAGCCAGTGGACATGGCGTGATACATATCGGCGCGGGGCAGGGGCGCAAGCAGTACCGAATAGACACCGCCGATAATGGCACGGTAAGACCAGAAATAATCGAGGAAGGACTGCTCGGGGAACATGGCTTCGTAAAGATCGATCAGTTGCTGCCATGCTGCTTCATCATCAAGGAGTGTCTGGCTGCCCAGATGCCCATGCCCGCCGCCGATGGCTTCGAGGATGGCTTTGAGTGAGGATAGTTCCATCGCCCGCGCACCGGTTAGGGCTGCGAGCGGTTCGCGCAGCGCACGGTGGATACGCTCTGCCGCTACTCCCGAAATATTTCGGCCTTGCGGTAAGTTGCCCAGTACGACCGTGGTCAGACCCACAACATTGGATGGCAGGTCATATTTGAGTTCAAGCTCTGCGTCTTTGGGAACAATTGCAACCAGCTGGAAACTCAAATGGCTCTGTTCACGAATCAACTGATGTGCCCAGATGGAAACGCCACCCGTAACGAAGGGGTAAGTGCCCTCAAGTATCAGGCACACATCCGCTTTGCTGTTGGTGTTGGTAGTGATCATCGTTGTTTTATTCCTATTATCTATTTTATCGTCCGTTGGTTCACGCGGTCTGTGTCCAGAAAATCATGGCATCTCGCACATCCCGCGGCCAGGATTCCTCGCTGATGATTCCCCGGCCATAGGCCGCAACAATGCGCCGCAATTCAGCGAAATAGCCAAGCCGGAAGAGACATTCAGCATACCATAAAATCATCGCTGGCATGTGCCAGTCGCGCTCCAGCGCGCGGCGGAACCATTCGGCGGCATCCTGCCATTGGCCATCGCGATATAAAAGTCGTCCAATCGCCATCCATGCGTCTTTGCTGTTAGGGTCATGCTGGAGGTAAGCTTTGTAGGTTTCAACCGACCGCTCGCGGTTGCTTTTTTCAAGCGTTGCATCGAGTATTCCGGTGAAGGCATAATCATCAAAAAAATGCGCGAGAGCCAGAAGGATTCGAGTGTTTTTTGGCTCTTTGACTCGCGCCATTTCAATCTGATCGCGTTTGGCCATGAACCCTTTTTCAATCTTGGCCACGGCTGTTGCCGCCTGCACGCGAATAGTATTGCTCGGGTCTTTAAGCGCTACTTTGAATGCGGGGGCAAGACGCGGATGAAAGCGGGAAGTCATACGCGCCAGAGCGCGGCGCTTCTGCTGTTCGGAGCCAAGCTGCATTACCTCAACCAGCGGCATGACTGAATACGGACGGGGGTTTTCGTCAATGCCCTCGAGGATATCGTCATAAATTTTCTGTGGTTCGCTGGGGATATCGGCAGGGAAAATACTTTCGTACCACTCCGCGAAGGGCTGTGACGTCTGGGCGAAGAACAGATACACGAGATATCCGAATAGCGAACCGAGCGCGCCGAAAATTCCTGTGACCGCACTCACGATCACCAGCAGCGCCAGATGGGCGACATAAACGCCGCGGCGGTAATAGCTCCAGGTGAGAAGCGCCGCCCCCCCGCTGATGAGCAGATGGAGGATCAGCGGAATCATCAGACCAAGCGACGTGCCCAGCCAGAGATAGAGATTAAAGGCGTGGAGCAGAGTAAGTACCACGGCGAGGGCAATGAATAAGCCCGTCGCTACTTCGGCGTGATCAACGCGCTGCGTCAGATGCACGTCTTCCGCGCGCATCACGTCCTCAACGGCGCGGTAGTGATTGGTGGCCTGAGCTGGATTAGGCAGCTTCATGCAGAGCCTTCACGATAGTGGTGAAGCGCACGTTGCGACCAGCAAGCTGGCGCTCGAGATCGCGGGATATTTTATCGCGTACAACTTGTGCGCCGGCCGCTTTGGTGGCTGGCAGCAGGATGGAATATTCCTGCCCGTCCGTTTGGTAGTCAAAAGCGAGGTCGATGGTACGAAGAGTGCGGCGCACGGCCTCACCAATCTGGCGGGCGATGGTGATGCGCTCAGCGTCGTCGAAGCGTTCGGACTCGTCGAGCGAAATCACGATTAGCGCCACATCAAACCCGACACGCTTGGCAAGCTTAGCCAGGTAATCGCTCTGGCGTTTGAAGTAGCCGTAGCTGAGAAGATTGCGCTCGGGGTTGACCATCGCCTCTGAGCGCACCGTCTGGTAATTCCGTGCGTTGATGAGCGCCGTACCAATCCACTCGGCCAGTGCCTTGAAAGTCTCGACGGTATTGAGGCTCAAGGTCAGGAAATCCATCTGCTCGATTTTGAGCATCCCAACAACTCCGCCGGTTGCGGGGTCAAAAATCGGCGCGGCCATTATGCCCTGTGCTGCGAGTATTTTTTCCTGCGATTCATTGGCAATGACCATTATCTCGCGCTGGCCGATGACCGCCTGATAGAGAGGATGGAAGGAATCAAATTCCTTAAGGTAACTGTTACTGGTGGCCCAGCCATGCTGAATCGTGGCGTTCAAGCGCTGATCATGCAGCAGATAAAGCGAGAATTTTTTAGGTCCGAGAACGGCAGCGACTAACCGCTCAATCCCCAGCATCACTGCTTTGGGGTCAAGCGTTTCAACCGCTTTGGCAGCGCGGTAGGCGGCAATCGACGAGGTGAGTTGACCCGCTACTTGAATTTCGAGCGATTCCTTGCGGGCGCGCACAGTCTGATACGAATCAGAAATGAGGGTTTCGCGCTTTTCGGATTCTTTCAGTTCGCCCACCAGCCAGTCGCGTTCGCGGATATGGCGCTGTCGCAATTCACCCAAGCCCCAGCCTATGAAAAACCATAAAATCGGGTTGATGGAGAGCAGGTAAAGAAACTGATAGCGGTCAATGCCTGCAGGTACGGCGGGCATGTTTCCGACCAGATAAAAGAGGGTGGAGAGGGCGGCGGCGACGAGCGCCTCGCCCGTGCCATATTGCACGGCCATGAGCAATACCACGACCCAGAATGGATGCGGATTCATGTCGAAAAAGCGTGTCCCGTCCAGAAACACAGCGTCAATGATCGTCAGAGCGCTGAGCATCAGCAGGGTCTCCAGCAGCGCCGAGACGCGCAAGCCTACAATTTTCGGGTGGTGGTGTTTCATGAGCTATCCTGTCTTTAATCGTCAATAAGTGGTCTAAAAATCATAACGCAGATTGGCCCCAAGCTGTGTCACGTCGCTATCAACATCGGACTGGTTGAAGCCATAACTGGCGCGTCCTTCCAGCGCCCAGTCTTCGGTGATATCATAACCAAGACGCGCATCTACGTTCGGGCTGCCGGTGCTTCCCTCGGTATCATAGGCATAACCGGCGACGAGCATTCCGTGCGTGCGTGGGTTGAAGTCATGCTGAAAAATGCCTGAAAGCAGAAAGATAGAGCGTTGCGTTTGCGGCAATGGGTTATAGCGCTGCCCCAGGCTGTTCGTCAGCGTCGGCAAAGAGCTTATCTCATATTCTCCATCAAACCCTACGCCCAGGCCGATATACGGCTCTTTGTAAGACACTTTTGGTTGCAGTTGTTGTACGAAATTGAGGCGGATGAGGCCAGTTTCGGCGGCATCGTTCACTGCTTCGGTGCTATATTGATTGAGCGAGGCTTCCGCACTCATTGATAATTTTGGATTGATAGCAGCGGCGTGTTTAAGGCCGATGCGATCACGGGTAGCCTGGCTATACACGGCCTCGACATAATCCCAATACGGGCGGCGGTACTCGCCGATGATCTGGGTACGACCATAGTCATGGCCAAAGCCATAATAGACGCCCGCTCCCGCTGTCCAGTTATTAGCAAAGGCGGAAATCTGTGCCCGTCCGCCCTCGTCAAAATAATAAGCTCCGTACAGTTCACCCTGCTGGCGCGAGGCGCTGTAGTCGCCGATGATCCCGTTATAACCGCTGATAATATTTTCCGCATTCACCTCGTTCGTCTGCAGGTTCATGCCATATTCGGCTCGATCGGATCCGCGCACACGGCCCTGAAGACCGGTAATATATTCATTGCTGTCTCCTGTACTGCGATAAAGGAAGTCGAGTGCTGCGAAATCCTTTGGCTGCTGCTGGCGCAGTATGGTGAGCATCGCGTTAATTTCGCGGTTATTCGGTTGCGAGGACTGGGCGTCCTCAAGCATTTGCAGGGCACGAAGTTGATTACCTGAAGCACTCTCAAGGCTTGCGGCAAAGGTAACAATGGCGGGATCTTGAGGATAAGTCTGGCGCAGGGTGGTCATGCGATTGCGAGCCTGCTGCCTCTGCCCGGTTTCCTGCTCAATCTGCGCGTAAAGTATTTGCAGGCGCAGGTTTTGCTGCAGTTCTAATTCCTGCTCTGGGCTAAGCTGCTGGGTCGTCGCGGGCACGACCGCATACTCGCCCGTCGCCGCCGTCGGTACGAAACGCACCACATAGCCGGGTTTGGCGGCAATCGTCACCGTGTCATAGCCAAGTTTGGTTGATTCCACCCAGTTCGCATGGGTGTTTTTGAGCGGTGTTTTACCTTCCAGTGGTTCGGCGAAGCTGATTTTAATCGCCTGCCCACCATTAATGCGATCAATGCGGCTGATTTTGTCGCCCTGACCGGTCACTGCCGACTGGCGGCCATAATAGGGTGAGTTTTTATCGTATTGGTTAGCAATACGGGTTGCGTCCGCAAAGAGCTTGAATTCGACGAGTACGCTCATGTAATCCGCGAGCAGACTTTTATCGTTCGGGTATTGTTGCAGCAGCGCTTCAAAACCTTGCATCGCCTGCGGCTGCTGACCCACATACATCATACTGGTATAAAGCCGTGATCGCGCCTCGCGACTGGCAGGGGGCGACTCGTTGGCGCTCGCCACCACCTTGTCGAAGTCGCGAGTTGCATCCACCGGGCGGCCTTGTAGTTTGTTCAATTGCGCTCGGTAGAAATAGACCTGCGCTGATTCGGGGCGCGAGATATCCCCGCCTATTTGTGCAACATAACGGTCAAGATACTGGCGCGAAGCAGGCAGATTGCTCTGGGCGAAAGTGATAATACCCATCTGCCCAAGCGCGTATTCCTGATTCGGATTGAGCGTCAGAATACGCTCGAACCCTGCTTGCGCCGCTTCAAGATAGCCGTTGCCCTGCGCGGTTTTGGTGTAATCAAGGAGTGCGGGAACGTCTGTCGTGGCTGCCACCCAGCCGCGCATATTCTCACCATAGGCTTTTTTGCCTGCACGGCTCGCCAGCACGCGGAAATATTGCTGGCGCAGCTGCGCTTGATAGAGCGCGTCCGGTGTGGTGCTTACATATTGAAGAATGGCCCGGTCATCACCGTAATTGGCAATGAGTTCGCCCCATTTTTGCCGGTCCAGTCCTTGCGCGTTTTTAGCGCGGTTTGAAACCCAGGCAATCTGTTCATCCGTCAGTGTGCCGCCCCAGAGATAAAGCAAATCCTTGACTTGTTGCGACTGAGGTCCGTGCTTATCGGCAATGGATTGAAAAATTGGCATGGCCTCTTGCTTCGCGCCGCGTTTGATGAGTTCAAAACCAATTGAACGCCGCGTAGCTTCGCTCGCCCCGGGGCGACCTGCCATCTTCACCAGTTCGGCGGTACTCATCGTTTTCGAGGAGAGTCCCGTACTCTGACCGGGTTTCAGGGTAATCTGGTTCAGGATTTTCTGCCATTCGCCGCGACGGGTTTTGGCATACTCGCGCACGATTGGCAAAGCCACGTCCCGACGTCCGTTATTCAGCAGGATGTAAGTATAATTTAGTTGCTGTGCATCAGAGCCGCGCACGGCCTTGAGCGCGGCTTCGGCATAAGTGGTTAATTCTTTCTGAGCGGCGGGGTCTTTACGCGCCAGCGTACCGAGGGTCGCCAGATACAACGCGTCACTTCCCCCAGGTTGCATCGCCTGTTCGCGCAGCAGAGGCAAGGCCCTGGCGGGTTGCTGGTTATTGAGATAGGCTGAGATCAGCAAATCGCGATTCGCGGGGGTCGCGCTGCGAGCATAGAGAATTTCTGCAACCGGAGCTGATACCGCGCCCAAGTTGCGGCTGTTGGCAAGGAAGAAATAATCGAGCAGCACGTCATTACTGGCGGTATTGCGGTTTGCCTCCAGCCAGGGGTTCATGATATCGGCGCGCCCGGCAGCGGCAGCCAGACGGCGGTGAACGGCAAATACCGACTCCTGATTGCGTTTGCTTGCAATCACACCCACTGCATCGACAATATCGCCAGCACGATTGGCCAGAATGAACAGCTGCGCGAATTCGGTGAGTTGCTGCAGATCCATCTCGTCGCGTGGCGGGTAAAGTGCGATGATGGTATCAAAACACGCGGTTTTTCCGGCGCGCGCGCAAGCGGCGGCGAGTGCCCCG
>JAJTIB010000057.1 GCA_021300075.1 Rickettsiales bacterium | reverse complement strand
TCCAGACTCAAGTGAATGCCAGGCAAAGCAGGAGCGCCTAGCCGAGCGATATATTGATTAAGCTCGCTCACCCGACCTCCTCGCGCAATTGCCGATGTCCGGCCACATCATGCACACGCAGAATATCCAAGGGAATCTGCATGAGATCACGCGAGAAAGGCAAGGTTGCCGCATCGCGTGCGGCGGGATGTTCGGGCGCACTCACCGCTTTCAGGAAAGATTTGCGCGAATGGCCAATCAGCCATCTTCCGCCCTCATCCACCAGTTCGCTGGCGCGATGAAGCAGCGCGAGAGACTGCGCGGCGCTCTTGCCAAAACCAATGCCGGGGTCGAATATCAATCGCTCCGGCGCGATACCTGATGCCTTGAGCGTCGCCTCGCGTTCTCGCTTCCACGCCAGAATCACGGCAACGGGATCAGCATCGGACGGCAAAATAATTGCCGGGTCGGCAGGAATTGACAAAGCGTGCATGACGACAATATCACCATTGGATTGTGCAAGCGTGCGCTGCATCGCCGCATCGCGCAAGCCACTAACATCATTCACCATATCCACGCCTAAGCCAAGCGCACGCGCGGCTGTCGTCGCATGGCGCGTGTCAAGGCTAAGCCTCACCTGTGCCCGCTTTGGGTGGTTCACGATTGTTTGAAGTGGCGCTTCAAGCCGCGCCCATTCTTCTTCCGCACTGAGCGGTGTCGCGCCCGGGCGGGTGGATTCCGCGCCGATATCGACATAGTCCGCACCTGCTTCCACCAGCTGCAGAAAATACTCACGCGCCGTCTCCTGAGAGATCATACCACCATCGGAAAACGAATCCGGCGTGAGATTCATAATCGCCATCAGCCTGGTTGCTGGCCGCCAGCGCCGCGCAGTGATACTGGGCAAGGCGGCGATTGCTTTCTGAAGCGTAGGGCCAGGGGCAATGTCGTACCAGGGCAGCAACACGAAATCCCGCGCCGAAATCCCCGGATGTGGCAGAGTAAGTGTGGGAGTATTCAGGCGCAGCCCGCGATAATCGAGAATGTCGAGATCAATCTCACGCGGCGACCAGCGCCCGCGCTCCTTGCGCCCAAGCGCCGCTTCGATTGACTTCAAAAGCGCCAGCAACGCATCGGGCGGAAGGTCGCTTTCCACTTCAATCACCTGATTCAAAAATTCCTGATCCCACTCACGCGGCGCGCCCTCAGGCAGCAGAGCTTGCGAAGCATAAACCGGCGATTGTTTCAAAACCTTGATGCCCGCCGCCTCAAGCGACGCCAGCGCCCAGAGCAGATGGGTGCGCTTGGGCGCAAGGTTGCTGCCCAAGCCCAGCGTAATCGCCCTAGGCCCTGTTCTCATATTATTTATTCCTTTGCGTTGCTGTTTTCGCGGTGCATCTCGCAAGGCGCGGCGCGCCGCAGGTAGCGGGGTCTACCTGCCAGCGCCGCAACACAGCGGATGCCCGCGAAAACGCAACCCGAAGGGACGGATGATTTTTTGCCCCGAAGCACAAAAAATTCTTCCGACGCAAGGGGATAAAAAATATGAGAACAGTGCCTTGTCATTCGGGCACAATCGCCGTCCAACCGGCGGGTAAATCGCTGGTGGTGAAGGAAGCCCCGCCGGTCAGATGCGGCACGGGGGTCGCGAGTTTAGTGAGGCGCAGCCATAGTTTCACCTCTTCGCTGGCATGTTCATTCACATAACGCCGCACGACGTCATAGACTTCCATCGTCATATATTCGATGAGGCGAAATTCACGCGCCTCGGCCAGCCCATGAATGGCGCCAGCCAGCTTGTCGTAATCAATGAACTTGGCAAAATCGTCGCGCGCGCAGGCCGGAGCCTCAGGAAAATACAGGCGCAGCGTAACTTCGACCGGCTGCGGCTTCTTGCGCTCGGCATCGTAATAGCCAAGATGCACCGCCAGATGCAGGCGGTTAATCGAAAAAATATGCGGATAATGCGCCATAAACTGGCTGCACTATGGTGAAAAACCCGCTATACCGCAAGCATGATTCCTCGTCCCTATGCGTATGTGAATGGCCGCTATGTGCGGCAAAGTAAGGCGCGCATCGCCATTGATGATCGCGGCTGGCGCTTTGGCGACGGGTTGTTTGAAACCATCACGATTGACCGCGGCCTGCCCTATCAGTGGGAGTTTCACCTCGCCCGGCTGAAATCCGGGCTTGCGGCACTGGCCATCCCCGAGCCGCCGCACGATCTTGCCAACATCATCAAAAAACTGCTGCGGAAAAACCGTCAGGAGGATGGGTTTATTCGCCTCGCTATCAGCCGTGGGGTGGGAAGTCGCGGCTATCGCCCTTACCCGCAGCCGCTCACGCCCAGCCTTATCATTGAATCGCTGCGCGCCATGGAGGGGCCAAAGAATCCCTACCGTTTGTGGGTGAGCAGCTGGCAGCGCGTTCTGCCCACGCAACTGCCCGGCCAATTCAAGCTCGCGCAAGGCATGGCGAGCACGTTGGCGCTGCTGGAGGCCGAAACACATCAGGCGCAGGAAGCCCTGTTACTTAATCCCCGCGGTGAGATTGCTGAGGCCGCAAGCGCCAATCTCTTCTGGCTCGCGGGCGGGCGGCTTTATACGCCCGTACTCGCGACTGGCTGCGTTAATGGCAGCACCCGCGCCGCGGTCCTGCGTTTTTCGCCACTGCCGGTCGAGGAAGTGGCCGCACCACTTGAAACATTGGCGGCGGCCGAGGCGGTGTGGCTAACCAATGGACGCATTGGCATTCACTCGGTCGCGGAAATTATGCCCCTTGCGTACCGCTATGCGCCCCACCCGCTCACAACGGAACTGCAGCAGCGTTTCGCACGCGACAAGACGGAATATCATTTCCGCCATGAAGAGGATTGGCGGTGAAGCACCAGACGCAGATCGCGTGGATTGAACCGCTGAACCTTGCCCATCATTTCCGTCATCTGCCGGTGATGACGCTGCTATATTCCGGACGTAAAGAGGCGCATACGGGTCGCTACAGCTATCTGGCCCTCGGGGCGGCGGAGGTAAAAAACGGTACGCATTTTGACGAATTACCAAAATGTTCTGGCGTGGGCGAACTGCCCGAATGGTTCGGTTATCTCGGCTACGGGCTGCGGCGCGACACCGAGGATTATACGACCCTTTCCCCCTCACCCGTGACACTGCCGGATTTCCGCATGATACGCCCGAAACACATGTTTCGTTTTGATCATGATAAAAAAATCATCGATATTTTTGGGGATGAAACATTGCCACCCCTTCCCGCCAGTTTCCCAGAGATTTTGATTCCAGACGCACCTCGAATCCAGAACATCACCAGCAATTTCAGCGACGCAGAATATTGCGCGAGCGTCGCCGCCACGCTGGCACGGATTGAAGTGGGCGATTTTTATCAGGCCAATCTGACGCGTAAGTTTTTCGGTGAATTGACTGAGAATTACCCCGCGTGGGATATATTCCTGCGCCTTGCTAAGCAAAGCCCAGCGCCTTATAGCGCGTTCCTGCGCTATAAGGATGAGGCGATTATATCCTCAAGTCCTGAATGTTTTTTGAATCTCGAGAAAAACGGCAAAATCACTGCCCGCCCAATTAAAGGCAGCGCCGCACGCAGCATAGACGAAGCCGAAGACGCGCAACGCAAAGCGGCCTTAGAGGCAAGCGCCAAAGACCATGCTGAAAATCTGATGATTGTGGATTTACTCCGCCATGATCTCGCCCGCGTCGCCCTGCCCGGCACAGTGCGCGTTACCGAACAATCGGCGCTTTACAGCTACGCGACGATTCATCACCTGGTCTCGACTATCACCGCACAGAAACAACCGAAACTCTCTGCTGCCGCCATTCTCAAAGCCTGTTTTCCACCCGGCTCAATGACAGGCGCACCGAAAATTGCGGCCGTTCGGTGGTGCGATATGCTCGAAAAGCTGGAACGCGGTGTTTATAGCGGCGCAATTGGCTGGCTTGGAGCTGCAGATACGGCCGAATTTTCTGTTGTCATCCGTACGCTGGTGATGAAGGGGACGCACTTTGAATTTCAGGTCGGGGGTGGCATCGTCGCTGATTCGGTGCCAGAGGAAGAATTGCGCGAGACCGAAACCAAGTCACGCGCGATTCGTCTGGCGCTGGGGCTTAGGATTTAAGCAGCGACCGCCTCAAGATCGGCGAGAGACTGCATTGCCATCAAAGTCTCAGGCGCAACGCTGTAAGCGCCGGGCAGTTCCAGCGTCACCCGGCCTTCCTTGATCTGCAGCTGCAGCAGCACTCGCGCGCCCTTGCCGGCGGCGGGTTTCAAAAGTGATTGCAACCGCTCGAGCGCGGCCATGTCATAGAGCGTAATTGTCACCCGCTCGGCGCCCAGATCAAGCCCCGCTTCGCTCAGGCGGGAGAGTTTGCGGACGATGAGGCGCGCGCCATTCTCATCGCGCTTGCCGTCGGCCTGAATGAGCAATGCCGTGCCTTCACTCAGGAGCGCGTGGCTAGCGCTTAACAATTCAGCGTCAAAAATGGAAACTTCGAAGCTGCCGCTGGCATCCGATAGCTGCACGAAGGCGAAACGCCCGCGGGGCGAAACTTTAATTTTACTGCCCGCGACAATGCCCGCGAGTTTGATCGGCTGATACTGCGCGCCGAGGCGATCCATAAGCAGGCTGGAAGGCACAACCGCCAGACGCTTGAAAGCGGCGCCGTAGCCCTCCAGCGGGTGTGCGGATAAATAAAAACCGAGTGCAGCGCATTCATGCTGCAGGCGATCAAAGCTCGACCATTCTTCGCGCACGGGCAGGCTCGGCCGATGGGTGGGAGCGGCCTCGCCGCCGAAAAGGCTTATCTGCGAACTATGACGATCCTCGCTCGCGCGCTGGGCGGTGGCGATGATCAGGTCGATAGCTTCGTAAAGTGCGCGTCGGCATGGGTGCAGACGGTCAAAACAGCCAGCCAGAATGAGAGATTCAAGTTGGCGGCGGTTGATCACCGTCGCATCTACGCGGCTGGCGAAATCAAAGATATCTGTAAAATCCCCACCCTGTTCGCGTGTGGCCACCAGCGCCGCCATCGCCGCCGCTCCCACATTCTTAAGCGCCGCCAGCGCGTAGCGAATCGCGAGCTTGTCATCTGCTTGCGCTTCAACCGCGAAATACACGTCAGACGCATTAATGTCCGGCGGCAAAAGCGCGATGCTAAATTTCTTTGCTTCCTGGCGGAACTCGCTGAGCTTATCGGTCGAGGCGATTTCATAAGTCATCGACGCGGCGATGAATTCGACCGGATAATTCGCTTTGAGATAGGCCGTTTGATAGGCAATAATCGCATAAGCCGCCGCATGGGACTTGTTAAAACCGTAGCCCGCGAACTTCGCTACCAGATCAAAAATCGAACTGGATTGGGTTTCGCTGACGCCGTTTTTTCTGGCACCCTCGACGAAAATGGCGCGCTGCGCGTCCATCTCGCTTTTGACTTTTTTCCCCATCGCGCGGCGCAGTAAATCCGCCGCACCCAGCGTATAACCTGCCATAACTTGGGCGATTTTCTGCACCTGTTCCTGATAAATAATGACGCCGTAGGTTTCTTTCAGCACCGCCTCAAGCATTGGATGCAGATAATCCGGCCGCTCGCGCCCGTGTTTGCGGGCGATATAGGTCGGGATATTATCCATAGGGCCGGGACGATAGAGCGCGCCGAGCGCAATTAGATCCTCAAGGCAATCGGGTTTGAGTTTGCGGAGCGCGTCTTGCATTCCGGCCGATTCAAACTGGAATACGCCAAGTGTTTCACCCTTGGTCAGAAGCGCATAAGTTGCCTTGTCATCGTAAGGAATTGTGGCCAGATCAATGGTAATACCACGCTTTTTGAGAAGTGCGACAGCGCGCTGCAAAATAGTCAGCGTACGTAAACCAAGAAAGTCAAACTTCACCAGTCCGGCTTCTTCAGCATATTTCATCGAATACTGTACCACGAGGAGGTCGGACTTCGC
>JAJTIB010000071.1 GCA_021300075.1 Rickettsiales bacterium | reverse complement strand
TCGCCCTTGTATTTCACCAAAATGGGACGGTCATTGGCAATGAATTCGGCGCCAAGGCTTAAGATAAAGCAGACAAGCAGAATCCAGAATGACCAGTAGCCCCGCCGGTTGGCCTTAAAGGTTTTCCAGCGGCGGCGCGGAATTGAAAGTGGCTGGGTGGATTCCATCACTGCCTCGCCTCAAAATCAATGCGCGGATCGATCAACATGTAAGTGATGTCCCCGAGGAGTTTCAGCACAAGCCCTATCAGGGTATAGATAAAAATCGTGCCGAACATGATCGGGTAGTCGCGGCTGAGCGCGGCTTCGAAACCGAGAAGCCCCAGCCCGTCGAGCGAGAAAATCACCTCAATGAGGAGTGAGCTTGTAAATAAAATTCCGATAAGGGCGGCAGGCAGGCCGGCAATCACAATCAGCATGGCGTTACGGAATACATGGCGGTAAAGCACGCGCCGCTCGGGCAGACCTTTGGCGCGCGCCGTCATGACATAATGTTTGCTGATTTCTTCAAGAAAAGAATTCTTGGTAAGCAGCGTCAGCGAGGCGAAACCGCCAATGACCATGGCAAGGACGGGCAGGGTGATATGCCAGAAATAATCCAGAATTTTACCGCCAAGGCTCAAGCTCTCCCAGTCATCTGATGTCAACCCGCGTAAGGGAAAAATCTGCCAGTAGCTGCCGCCGGCAAATAAAATCAGAAGCAGAATCGCAAAGAGAAACCCGGGAATCGCCTGGCCGATAATCACCACAAGGCTGGTATAGGTATCAAAGGGCGTGCCTTCCTTCACCGCTTTACGGATGCCAAGCGGAATGGAAATGAGGTAAACAAGCAGGGTCGTCCATAACCCCAGCGAAATCGAGACCGGGAGCTTGGCGAGGATGAGGCTGATCACCGGCTCGTCGCGGAAAAAACTGTTGCCGAAATCAAACCGCGCATAATCGCCGAGCATCTTCAAAAACCGCTCATGGGCGGGTTTGTCAAAGCCATAGTGTTTTTTGAGATCGGCCAGTAATTCCGGGTCAATCCCCTGCGCGCCCCGATAGCCGCTCTGCCCCTGTTGCTGCTGTAATGAGCCGGATTGTGCGCCTCCAAAATCGGTTCCTGGCCCACCCACACGCCCGCCTCCTGCGCCATGCAGGTGGCCTTGCGTCAACTGCGCGACCATCTGCTCGACCGGCCCGCCGGGGGCGGCCTGAACAATCAGAAAATTGATGAGCAAAATCCCCAGCAGGGTGGGGATCATGAGCGCAAGGCGCCTGAGGAGATAGCCGATCATGGGCGCACCTCGTGGGGGGTGGCGGGTGGTACGTGGTGCGTGATGTGGCACAGTCTTACTCCCCCCCTGAGGGGGAGTCGCCGCAGCGCGAAGCGCAAGGCGGTGGGGGGTAAGTTTAGAAAATAATTTTTACCGGAGAAATGTTCCCCCCACGGAACGCGCGGCGCGATGCTTGCACGTTCCCGCTCCCCCTCAGGGGGGGAGCAGGGCAGAGCATATAATTCTTCACCTTCATCACGGATCATCCGATCATCCGATAATCTGGTCATCGTGCCTCCTTCGCCCACCAGCTATCAATCGCCGTGTTATAGGCGGGTTGGATGTTCGGTTTGCCGAATTTATCCCAATGCACAATGCGCCAGGCGCTTAAATGCCAATGGGGAATCACATAATTTTCCCACAGAAGTACGCGGTCGAGGGCGCGGGCGGAGGTACGCAGCTCTTCGAGCGACTGGGCGTTCATGATGCGTTCTACCAGCCGGTCGACTGCGGGGTTTTTTGCGCCTCCCAGATTCTGGCTACCCTCAATAGAGGCTTGCGAGGAGTGCCAGAAGGCAAACTGCTCTGCCCCGGGGTAGAACTGCCCCTGATTCCACCAGATGGAGACGATGTCAAAATCCCGCCGGTCGATGCGTTTTTGATATTGCGAAGCATCCACATAACGGAAGGAAGAAGCGATGCCGAGCCGCTTCAGGTTTTTACGCATGATGGAAATCACCCGCTCGAAGGTGCGCTGAGTCATCAGGAATTCGATGATCAGGGGCTCGCCGGTTTTGGCATTCACCCGTACCCCGTCACGCATTACCCATCCGGCTTCATTCAGCAGCGCCTGAGCGCGGATAAGATTTTCGCGCGCCACGCCTGTGCCATCGGTGGTGGGCACGCGGAAAGGCTCGGTGAAAAGGGCAGGGGGCAAGTCTTTACGAAAAGGTTCCAGCAGTTTCAGCTCTGCACCTTGGGGAGTGGATTCCGCCATGAATTCGGTATTTTGAAAAAAGCTCGATGAACGGGTATAGGCGTCATAAAACAGGCGGTGATTCATCCACTCGAAATCGAGCGTCAGGCCGATGGCCTCGCGCACGCGGCGATCAGCGAATTTATCGCGGCGGAGGTTGAATAAAAACCCCTGCATCCCGCGCGGGATTTTATGGGGAATTTTAAGCTTGAGCAGCTCGCCGCGCGTGACCGCCTCAATATTATAAGCGGTTGCCCAGTTGCGGGCGATATATTCTTCGTAATAATCAAATTGGCCGGATTTGATGCCTTCAAGCGCCACCACATCGTCGCGGTACACATCAAACCGGATCTCATCGAAATTATAGAGGCCTTTCTGGGTGGGCAGGTTGCGCCCCCAATAATCCTTCACGCGCGAAAAGGTGATGGAACGCCCGGCCTCTACCCCCGTAATTTTATATGGCCCGCTGCCAAGGGGCGGGATGAGGGTGGTTTTGTTGAACGCTACGCTCGCATAATAATGTTTCGGCACTATCGGCATAGATGCCGCAATAAGAGGCAGTTCGCGGTGTTCGCGATCGGAAAAATAAAACCGCACCTGATGCGGGGTGACGGCCACGGCCTTTTCAATCGGCTTATAAAGCACGCGGTATACCGGGTGGCCGTCCTGTTTAAGCGTATTCAGGCTGAATACCACATCCGCCGAAGTAATCGGCTTCCCGTCATGCCAGCGTGCTTCGGGGTTCAGGAAAAAATCCGCATAGCTGCGATCGGGCGCAACGGCGACGGATCTGGCAATCAGCGGATAGTAGGATTGCGGCTCGTCGTAAGACGGGGTCATGAGCGACTGAAACACAAAATTCGACACACCCGGTGCCGCCACACCTTTCAGGATATAGGGATTGAGTGAGTCGAAATTTCCCGTGTAATTGAGTTTGAGCGTACCGCCCTTGGGAGCCGCCGGATTCACATAGTCAAAATGCGAAAATCCGGGCGCGTATTTTGCCGTGCCATACATGGTGAGATAGGGCTCTGGTGTTGCGGCCATAGCCGCAAATGCAGAAAAAAACAGCAGGCAAGCGGCTGCGATATATCGTGAGAAGATTGCATAGCCATAAGATTTGTCATTCCCGCGCAGGCGTGAATCCAGTGCGGCGCGTCCGCGCCGCGAAATTCTCTGGTGCTGGATCCCCGCTTTCGCGGGGATGACAACCGAAAATGCGTTATGCAATGGTCTCATCGTGCCTTAGGCGCCATGGAAAGAGTGGTAGAGCAATGGCCGCTCAGGGTCTAGCGTTGAACTGAAAACTAGGCCTGCGTGCCCCACGGGGCAGCTTTGCGTGTCTCTTTCGCCTCATGCTGGCGGCTGCGTATCTGGTCGAACACGGTCAAAGCCTGTGCCACCATGCTGCCTGCATCATTGGCATTGGCGGGCAGAAGCACGGTGGTGGAGGTGCGGGCAAGTTCTGAGAAAGCGCTCACATATTGTTCGGCGATTTTAAGTGCCACGGCCTCCTCACCGCCAGCTTTCTGAATCGCGGCGGCAATCAGTTCCAGCCCTTTGGCGGTGGCTTCGGCAACCGCCAGAATCGCCTCGGCCTCCCCCTTGGCGCGGTTGACCTGATCGGTCAATGCCCCTTCGGATACAAGCACCACTTCCTGTTTTTGCCCCTCGGCCACGTTGATTTTTGACTGGCGCTGCCCTTCAGATTGCAGGATTTCCGCCCGTTTCTGACGTTCGGCCGCCACCTGCAATTCCATCGCCTTCAGCACGGTGCTGGGCGGTGTGATGTTTTTAATCTCATAGCGCATGCACTGAATGCCCCAGGTCTGAGACGCCTGATTGATGGCGGTAACGATATTGGCGTTTAACTGCTCACGCTCCTCAAAACACTGGTCGAGTGAGAGCTTGCCGATTTCCGATCGCATCGTGGTCTGTGCCAGCTGGCTCACCGCATAGATCGGGTCGGAGACACCATAACTTGCCTGCACCGGGTCGATGATGCGAAGGTAAAGCATCCCGTCCATCATCATGGTGACGTTGTCGCGGGTAATGGCGGGTTGCTCCTGCACTTCATAGGCGAATTCCTTGAGGGAATGTTTATAGGCAATGCGCTCAATGAAGGGGATGAGAAGGTTGAGGCCCGGCTCAAGCCTGCGATCAAACCGCCCGAGTTTCTCAATAATATAGGCCGATTGCTGGGGCACAATCTTGACGCCCTTGAAAATAATCAGAATGCCGATAAAGCCGATAATCAGCAGGAAAAACGGGGTGAACATCATGCGCTCCTAATTTGGTTTTACGCTCACGAGATTGCCCTTCACTGCGACAATAGTGACGGTTGCACCCTCGGCGAGTGTCACGGTAATTTCTGGTGCGAGTACGGCGCGCATGGTCGTGCCTGACCACCCGACCCGCCCTTCCTTACCAGGTGTCAGTCCGCCTTTGCCCACACTTGCCTGATCACCCACCATGTT
>JAJTIB010000115.1 GCA_021300075.1 Rickettsiales bacterium | reverse complement strand
GTGTAAAAATTTCTCGCTTTTTCAACCAGCGCGGCGCTGGCTGAGCCAAGGGGTGGGTGAGATTTCTCATTACTCATAGATTAAAACTCTTTCAATGATACTACCATCCGACTGCTCGCGTCAATCGAATGCAGACTTTATTGCCGAGTTGCGATTATTCTATTCACATGCATCCTGCTATAAATTTTTTCACTAAACGAAATATGCGAGGTTGGCAGATGAATACGATTATTACTATGCGTTTAATCATCACCGGGCGAGTTCAGGGGGTAGGGTATCGGGCCTGGGCAAAACGAAATGCCGAAAAACGCGAGTTAAATGGCTGGGTATGCAACCGCATTGACGGATCGGTGGAGATGGTAATTTCGGGGGCAGAATTAAATGTTCAGTCCATGATTGAGGCTTGCAGTGAAGGACCACTTGCCGCTTCCGTAATGAATGTTGAATCGGCTTTCTATAATTATGAAGATATAGCGCCTTGTTTCAATATTTTAAAAACGCACTAATTTTTTATTAACAATAGTAAATGGTACCAGATTTTTTCAGGAAAAACTACGGGAGATTGAGGAAATCAGGGCTTCATCAAGCTCATTGGCCGAAATTTTGATGCCAAGCTCCCATAATGATGACACACCATAGTTACTGATTCCACAGGGAATAATACCTTTGTAGTGAGCTAAATTTGGGCATCGATTAATGGCAATGCCATGGCTTGTGATTCCCTGTTGAATCCTGACCCCGATCGCGGCGATCTTCGCCTCGCCGCTTGGGGTATCAACCCAAACACCAATCCTTTTTTCCCTAGTAAAACTTGCTAGATTAAAATGGCTTAATGAATCTATAATTATCTGCTCCAGTTGCTGAACATAAACCCGTATGTCTGGGTTTCGCTTTTTAAGATCAAGGATGAAGTACCCAACACGCTGTCCTGGTCCATGGTAGGTATATTGTCCGCCCCTGCCCACTTCAAACACGGGTATTGTTGCAACTTCGGATTGAATGAGATCTTCTTTTTTCGCGCTTGTTCCGGCTGTGAAAACTGGGGGGTGTTCGAGCAACCAGACCAGCTCCTCCGCTTCGCTATTTTTTACCGCCGCGACACGCTGCTGCATTTCCCGCAAGGCTACCGCATATTCTACCGGCTCGGTTGCGATTCTCCATTCCATGATCCTGCGCTAACGAAATCTCCAGATAAGGGCAAGTGGTGTTTTGGCCCTGCGACCATGCCGCAATAAAGAAAATGCGCTTGGTACTTGCCAGTAGCGTATGCGTTTGCTATTTCCCGCGAGCCTTAGCGATGGCGTTGCGGTCATGGCGGAATTGGTAGACGCACTACCTTGAGGTGGTAGCGGGGCGACCCGTGGAAGTTCGAGTCTTCTTGACCGCACCATTTTCTGGGGGGAAATCCCCCCAGAAAATGGTCATTGCGGGCAGAAGACGAGAACTTCGTAAGTTCGACCATAAGCTTGGCGCGCCGAGCGTAAGCGAAGGCAAGCTTAGCGTTGGGGAGGAGCGAGGGCGAAGCCCGAAGCGAGCATGTCTTCTTGACCGCACCATTTTCTGGGGCGATTTCCACCCAGAAAATAGTCGCCTGGGGTATTCGCATAGGCGAATACTGAATTGAACAATCTAACCATCTGACCAACAGAGTAAATTATTGATTTCACCGCGACGAAGCAACCGAGGTTTTCATGGCGGATTCGCCCACATCGCCCACCAGTGCCGCCAGCGAAGCATTTCAGCTTGACCTGGAGGCTGGTTTCACACTCGCGCCGGAATTTGTGGCCGAAATCATCCTGGCGATTGACCGCGAAGACATAAGCCTCGCCCAGCAACTCGTCTCGCCGCTGCTTGCTCAGGATCAGGCGGAGCTTTTTAACCAGCTCTCACCCGAACAACGGCGCTGGCTGACGGAAGCCATCGGTGCGGAATTCGATGCCGATATTCTGCCCGAACTTTCGCCTGAAGCTGCCGAAGACGTGATGGATACGCTGGGTGCGGCTAAATCCGCTGAAGCACTGGCCGATCTTGAAACTGACGATGCGGTACATATCATCGAAGACCTGCCGCCGGAAGAACAGCAGGAAATCCTCGAAGTCATGCCCGAGGATGTACGCGAAGAAGTCGCCCAGAGCCTCACGTACCCCGAAGAATCCGCTGGCCGTTTGATGCGTAAGGCGCTGGTGGCCGTCCCCGAAAGCTGGTCGGTCGGGCAGACCATTGATTACCTTAGAAGTCAGGAAACACTGCCGGAGCAATTCTATCTGATTTACACGGTAGATGGCGAATTCCGCGCCGTTGGAAGGCTGCTTCTGGGACAGATGCTGCAACAGAAGCGCGAGGTCAAACTCGCCGCTATTGTAAGCTCCGATCTTTACGCCGTCACCCCCACGACCGACCAGGAAGAGGTAGCGCATCTGTTCCGCAAATATGCCCTTGTCGAAACACCGGTGGTGGATGAGACCGGACGGCTGGTCGGCACCATTACCGTCGATGACGTGGTGGATGTGATTCAGGAAGAGGAAGAGGAAGACTACCTCGCCGCGGGTGGCGTCCGCGCGCAGGATTTCCAGTCGCGGCTACTGGAGACAGTCAAAACCCGCTTCCGCTGGCTGTTTGTGAATTTACTGACTGCGGTGCTGGCGGCCGCCGTCATCGGCCAGTTTGAAGGCGCAATTGAGGCGATTGTTGCGCTCGCTATCCTGATGCCGATGGTCGCCTCCATGGGTGGCAATGCCGGCACACAGGCTGTAACCGTTGCTGTCCGCGCCATTGCTACTAAATCCCTCACCAGCGCGAATCAATGGAGCCATATCCGCAAGGAAATGCTGATTGGCATGATGAATGGTCTTGGTCTGGGGCTGTTGATGGCGCTGGGCGCGTATTTCTGGTTCCACCAGCCAATACTGGCGCTGGTGCTGTTCCTCGCCGCGCTCGCCACCATGGCAATGGCCGGGCTATTCGGTGCGCTCATCCCGATTATCCTGCACCGACGCGGCATCGACCCGGCAATTGCCTCGACCATTTTCCTCACCACCGTCACCGACTGCGTAGGCTTCCTGAGCTTCCTTGGACTTGCGAGCTGGATTTTGCTTTAAGGCCCTGCCACTTTTCGCACCCTCAATAGAAAAACATGGTAGAATATTTTCATGAATCTTATCCTCACCATTTTTTTCATACTCGTGATTGGGAGTTCCTCCATGGCTGCTGAGTCCACCGTCCCAACTGCCAAAATCGAAACCGCCATTTTTGCAGGCGGATGTTTCTGGTGTATCGAGCCGCCGTTTGACGCAGCAGAGGGGGTCGTTAAAACCACCGTTGGCTATACTGGCGGGCATGTGGCAAACCCTACCTATGAACAAGTCACCCGTAAAAAAACCGGCCATTACGAGGCAATTGAAGTGGCGTATGACCCGGCCAAAACCAGCTACGAAAAACTACTGACTATTTTCTGGCAGAATATCGACCCAACCGATGCGGGCGGACAGTTCGCCGACCGCGGCCAGAGTTATCATACGGCAATTTTTTACCATGATGAAACGCAGAAGAAAGCCGCCGAGGCCTCGAAGGCTGCGGTAGCGAAGAAGCTCGGCCAGCCGATTGCTACCAAAATCATTGCAGCCAGCACGTTCTATCCGGCAGAAGATTACCATCAGGAATATTATAAGAAAAATGCCACCCATTATAACGCCTATAAATACGGCTCGGGCCGCCCGTCACGGCTGAAGGAAATCTGGGGGGAGGAATAGGACATCTAAGCAGCCCAGGCAAAGAGCACGGAGAACATACTTGCAAGAAAGAGGTGGCTCCGCCATCACCCTTGTATATCTGCCCCGCTACCCAGCCTAACTAATCAACCTCAGATTCTCAAGGAGTTTCAATTCCTCAGCGGAGATGGGTTCCTGATTATCATTGTCATTCTCAAAATCAACGGCAGATGCGCCTGCCATGCCAACCGCCGGGCGGGTAATGTCGTCCTCATCTGAAAAGACCTTGTCGGTACGTTTGAATTTACCGTCGATCAGCGCGCCGTCTTCAACCGATAGCG
>JAJTIB010000171.1 GCA_021300075.1 Rickettsiales bacterium | reverse complement strand
TCACGGTGGTCAATTCATGCTCAGGATTGACGATACTGACCGCGAGCGTTCCCGCGACGAATATGAGGCGGGGATTATCGAGGATCTCGCCTGGATGGGCATGGTGGTGGATTTGCACAGCAAACAGTCCGAGCGGTTTGAGCGCTATGATCTCGCTAAGGAAAAACTCAAGGCGGACGGGCGGCTCTATCCCTGTTATGAGACGCCCGAAGAGCTGGATGTGAAGCGCAAAATGCTGGTGGGGCGCGGTCTGCCGCCGATTTATGATCGTGCTGCACTCAGCGTGACAGACGCGCAGAAAGCGCAATATGAGCGCGAAGGCCGCAGGCCACATTGGCGTTTCAAAATGAACCATGCGCCAATTGTCTGGGACGATCTGATCCGCGGGCCAGTCACGTTTGACGGCGCGAAAATCTCCGACCCTGTGCTGATCCGCGAAGACGGAGTAGCGCTTTTTACTCTTTCCACTTCGGTCGATGATGGCGAAATGCCCATCACCCATATTCTGCGCGGGGAAGATCATGTGAGCAACACGGCCGTGCAGGTTCAGGTGATGGAGGCGCTCGGGCATAAGCTGCCGCGCTTTGGCCATATGGCGCTGCTCAAGATGAAAGAGGGTAAAATCAGCAAGCGCGAGGGCGGCGGAGATATCAGATCGCTGCGGGAGGGCGGCGTGTTCCCGCTGGTGCTGGCTTCGTATCTTGCAAAAATCGGCACGTCCGATGCGATAGAACTGGCGGGCTCCATGGACGAACTGGCGCAGCAATTCGACATCGAAAAATTGGGGCGTGCGATGGCCAATTACGACCCCGAGTAACTGGCGCGGCTGAACCAGAAATACCTGCACCATATGAGTTATGCGGAAGCGAAGCCGGGGCTGGATGCGGCGATTGATGAAGCCTTCTGGTTCAAGATACGCGGTAATCTTCACACCCTTACGGAAGCAAAAGACTGGTGGCAGATGCTGCACCAGCCGATCACTCCGCGTATTGATGATGCGGGATTTACCGCTCAGGCTGCCACCTTACTACCCGGAGGCGAATGGGGAGAGGCAAGCTGGGATCAGTTCGTAAATGCCGTCAAAGATGCCACCGGACGCAAGGGCAAGGAGCTGTTCATGCCGCTGCGACTGGCACTGACAGGGATGGAACATGGGCCGGAGATGAAAACCGTTTTCGCCCTTTTAGGCCGCGCCCGAGCGGAAAAGCGCCTCAAAGGCGAAGTAGCGTAATGCTAAAACTCACCAACACCCTGACCCGTCGTGAAGAGATCTTCACGCCGCTCGACCCCACGCATGTGAAAATGTATGTGTGCGGCCCGACCGTCTATGCTGCGCCGCATATCGGCAATGCCCGCTCGGTCGTGGTCTATGATCTCTTATACCGTCTGCTCAGGCATGATTTTCCCCGTGTCACTTACGCCCGCAACATCACAGATGTAGATGATAAAATCAACGCAGCGGCCATCGAACGCGGTATTACTATTCAGGCACTGACGGCGGAAGTCACGGCTCAGTTCCATGCCGATATGGCGGCGCTTGGCGTACTGCCGCCCACCATCGAGCCAAAGGCCACTGAACATATCGGCCAGATGATTGCGCTAATTGAAAAACTGATTGCTGGCGGCTTCGCTTATGAAGCGCAAGGCCATGTGCTGTTTGATGTACAGCGCGATGCGAATTATGGCACGCTTTCGCGACGCAGCACTGATGATATGATTGCTGGTGCGCGGGTGGAAGTCGCACCCTATAAGAAATATGCGGGCGATTTTGTGCTGTGGAAACCCGCCAGCCTCAAGGATGACATGTCTTCAGTATTTGACTCGCCCTGGGGACTCGGGCGGCCCGGCTGGCACATTGAATGTTCAGCGATGGCGGCGACCCATCTGGGGTTGGATTTTGATATTCACGGCGGCGGTGCGGACTTGATGTTCCCGCATCATGAGAATGAAATCGCGCAGTCTACCTGTGCCCATCCCGGCAGCCGATATGCGAAATACTGGGTGCATAATGGATTTCTCACCGTCAATGGCGAAAAAATGAGCAAGTCGCTGGGCAATTTTATCACCGTGCGTGACCTCCTGGAGCGCGGCGCCAAGGGCGAGGCGATTCGTTTCGCGCTGCTTTCCACGCGCTATAACGAACCACTCGACTGGACGGAGAAATTGCTGGGCGATGCGCAGAAAGTGATGGATCGGATGTATCGGGCAATGGCTGATGAGTCGCCAGTGGGTGGTGGTCAGGAAGATCCTGCTATGCTTGACGCGCTGCGCGATAATCTCAATACGCCCAAGGCGCTCGCAATTCTGCAGACGCTCGATGGTGAGGCGCTTGTTGCCTCAGCACAGTTCATGGGACTCTTGCAGCAATCCCCACTGCAATGGTTTCAGGGCGCGGGCGAAGATAAGGCATGGGTTGAAAAGCAGATTGAAGCGCGCAACGCAGCAAAAAAAGCGCGTGATTTTACCACCGCCGATGCTATCAGGGATGAGCTCAGGGCGCGTGGCATACTTCTCGAAGACAGCCCTCAAGGCACTATCTGGCGGAGAGTGTAACATGCTTGTCTCGTTTCTCCTTGCGTCTTTGATTTGTCTGGTTCTGATTATTCTGAGTGTTGTGATTTTCTATGAAATTCTTGCCCATGTCTGGCTGTTTCTGCCGCGGCTTGAAGGGCGGCCAGGACTTCAGATTCTGCTTACAATTCTAGCGGCTTTTGTCGGCCATACGATTATCATCTGGATGTTTGGTATTACCTATTATCTGCTCGCGCATTATGGAGGGTTTGGAGCGCTTCAAAGCCAGCATACCCTAACATTTATGGATTATATTTATTTCTCCGGTGTTACCTATTCCTCGCTGGGTCTTGGCGATATTTACCCAACCGGCGACCTCAGGCTGATGATTGCGGTCGAGGTGATTCTGGGGCTGGTGATGGTGGGCTGGACGATTACCATCACCTATTTCACGACTGAAAAATATTTCAGCCATAAGAAAGAGCGCCATTTGCGCGGCAAGAAATAAGCCCTAAAAGGCTTGACCCGCGCCGCGCCGCCTGAGATGCTGCGGCGCATGAGCGAACGTATTTATCTCTATGATTCCACCTTGCGTGATGGCGCGCAGACGCGCGGCATCGATTTCACCGTGGCCGATAAAATTGCGATTGCCCGCGAACTCGATGCGCTGGGGATTGATTTCGTCGAGGGCGGCTGGCCGGGCGCGAACCCAACGGATGATGCGTTTTTTGCCGGTATGCCAAAACTCACCCGCGCGACGCTCACTGCTTTCGGGATGACCCGCCGCGCCGGGCGCTCGGCGGGGAATGACCCCGGGCTTACTGATTTATTAAGCACCGGGACGCGCAGCATTTGTCTGGTGGGCAAAGCGTGGGACTGGCAGGTGGAAACCGCGCTTAAAGTTTCAAAAAAAGAAAATCTGCGCATGGTCGCGGAATCGATTGCCCATCTTACGGCAAAAAAGCGCGAAGTGCATTTTGACGCCGAGCACTTGTTTGATGGCTTTAAAGCCAACCCCGATTATGCGCTCGAGGTGCTGCGTGCTGCCCTTGATGCCGGCGCAGACTGGCTGGTGCTTTGCGACACCAATGGCGGTTCGCTGCCGAGCGAAATCAAACGCATTGTTGCGGACATCAAAGATAAAATACCTCAGGCACGGCTTGGGATTCATTGCCATAACGATACCGAGCAGGCGGTTGCGAATTCACTCGCTGCGGTCGAAGCGGGCGTGCGCCAGGTGCAGGGAACCATCAATGGCATTGGTGAGCGTTGTGGCAACGCCAATCTGGTGAGTATTATTCCTACCCTCATGTTGAAAATGGGATTCAAGACCGGCGTGAGTGAAAAGCAACTCGCGCAATTGACGAATGTCAGCCGCGCAATTGATGACCGCTTGAACCGCACCCCAAACCGCCATGCTGCCTATGTTGGCGCTTCGGCCTTCGCGCATAAGGGCGGTTTGCATGTGAGCGCGATGAGTAAGGACGAAAAATCCTACGAACATATCGACCCGGCAAAAGTCGGTAACCGCCGGCTGGTGCTGGTGTCTGACAAGGCGGGGCGTGCGAATATCCTCACCCGTCTGGCGCAGATGGGGCTTAAAATCGCCCCCGACGATGAGGGTGTAGGAGATCTGGTGCGTGCGGTGAAAGAGCGCGAGGCGATTGGCTATGCTTATGAGGACGCTGAGGCGAGTTTCGAACTGATGGCGCGGCAGATGCTTGATGCTGTGCCGCAATTTTATGATCTGCATTCCTTCCGCGTGATTGACGAGCGGCGAATCAACGCCAAGGGCAAGCTCGTCACCATGTCGGAAGCGACCGTAAAACTCACCGTCAAGGGCAAGTCGAAAATGACCGTGGCCGAGGGTAATGGCCCGGTGAATGCGCTTGATGCGGCGCTCAGGAAAGCGCTGAT
>JAJTIB010000028.1 GCA_021300075.1 Rickettsiales bacterium | reverse complement strand
TACCGCCATCCTCACCACATCTCAACACGCCCTCAAATCCGTCAACAATGCCGCGATCATCTCCCATTTGCCGCTCTTTACCGTAGGCAATCGCAGCCGAAAAGCTGCAATCGATAAGGGCTTTAGCCGCGCCGAAATCTTAGCCACGAACGCGACCAGCCTAAGTGCAGCGATTGCAAAACGTTACCCGCAGCCAGCACATTTTCTCTATCTGAGCGGCAGGGACATCCGCCTCGATTTAGCTGCCACACTGGGGGCACACGGCCACCGTGTCACCCGCATCATCACTTATAATGCGGCTATTCTGCCAGAGCTTTCGCCCGCCCTGCTCTCGCATTGGCCTGAAATCACGGGGGTTGCTCTTTTTTCAGCGCGGGCGACAGAAGCGGTTATTGCACTCATGGCCAAACACCAACTCACGCCAAACGCGGGCATCACTGCCTTCTGCTTAAGTGACAAAGTGGCCGCAGCGCTGCAAAGCCACGGGTGGAAAAATATCCGTATCTGCCCTGCACCCAGCGAGGAGTTATTGCTTGCCAGCATTTCTTCCGCTAAAAATCACCCATGAGACAAAAACTCGCCTGGAGTATTACCGCGCTCATCTTCGTCGGGCTGATGGGGCTGAGTGGCGCTTATTTCAAAGCGCAGGAAAATATCCTCGCATGCCGACACGCGCAGGAACGACTGACCAAAGATCTGGAACGTGCCAAGCAAGAACTTGCGTCCGCCGCTGACTGCCCCGCCGCACCAATGGCGGATGCCACCTGTGCCGAAGACCGCACCGCGCTTGAGCGTGCGCTCGCCGAATCTCAACAGGCGCAGCGTGAACTTACCTATGAGCTACAGGTTAAAAGTTCAGCACCTGCCCCAAACCCTCCTGCTGCCCAACCAGAAACCAGCGAGGCCTTCCCTGCTTATCTGGCGCTGCGCCGCGCGGTCATGTCGGGCAAGATGTTTGCCGATGAATGGACAGTACTTCAACATGTCGCCCCGCCACTGCCCGAGGCGATTGTAAAAACGCTTAGTGCACAGGTGGGCGGCATACCCACTCGCAAAGAATTGCGCGAGACATTGCAGGCAACACTCCGCGAACGTCAGAAAGTCGCCCTTGTCGATGCGAGCGAAACTAAAAGCTGGAAGGCGCGCCTTGCGCCTTATATTTCCATCCGCAAAATTACTAAGAGCGATCCGCTTGAGAGCGCCGCAGAAGCCGGAGATATTGATGCGGCGGCTGAAATTCTCTCCCAGCAACCGGCAGTCGATTTTCTTATCTGGCAACAAAGTTATGAAACGCGCCGCAGTGTGATTGATGCGTTGAGCGCCATTGAACCACTGCTTGCACTTCCTCCGACTAATGAAGGAGAGCGTTGATGCCGCGCCTGTTTCTCTTTCTATTTCTGCTGGTGCCACTTTCTGTCAGCGCCATCTTCGTGATGGATCATCCGGGTATTGTCACACTCTACTGGCTTGGCTATGAAATTCGTATTGCGCTGGCACTCGTGCTCCTCGGGCTGTTGTTGCTGCTTATCGTCGTGTCGTGGACCGTGCTCATCGGCTGGCAGTTTCTCTCCTGGCCGAAACGGCGGCGCTACAAGCGTCGTTTTCAAACGATGGAGCGCGGACTCCATGCACTCAGCCATGCCGTGACATCACTCGCGATGCAGGATGTGAAGTCGGCAGAAAAATCCCTAAAGCAGGCCATGTATCATTTGCCTGAGAGCGCCCTACCACGCCTGATTGCTGCACAGTTGGCGGGAGTACAGGGCAATGCGTCCAAATCGGGCGAGCATCTGCGCCATCTGCTGGGGTATAAGGAAACCGCACATTACGCTACCCGTAAACTGATCGATCAACAGGTCAAAATCGGCGCCTACGACGACGCACTGCGCCTGGCGATCGAAGCCGACAGCCATCATCCGCGTGACCCGTCGATCACTCGCAGTCTCATTGATCTATATCTGCGCGCCGGACGCTACCGCGACGTCTTGCAACGCACCGAGGGCTGGAAAATCGGCAGCCCCTTAAGTGAGGGCGAGCGCCGCCGTCTGGCCGCTATCAGCCATTATTTTCTGGCGCGGGAGGCAAGCGAGCCGCGCACAATATACCGTGAATTGCGCCATGCCACGCACTTTGCGCCAGACTTCGCGCCTGCAACACTCGCACTCATCGACCATCTGCAGGAGACCGGTCAGCCCGCACGCGCCTTGCGCCTTATCAAGCAACGCTGGAGCGACAGCCCGCCCGCCGCGCTGGTCCAGAAAGCTCTTGCCCTGATTCGCGCCTTGCCCTCCGCGCGCCAGGCGCGCTTCGCGCGGCATATCACCGCCTCGGCCAGAAACTCTGCCGAAACTGCTTATCTGCGCGCCGGCATCGCGGCAGGGCTTGGCCGACATGAAGAGGCGGCGGAAATTCTTCGGCGCGCAATCAGCTCACATGACCGCAAAATCCTCTATGCGCTGATGGCGGAAATCTCGCCGCAGCTTGATGCGGCGAACGAAGAAACCACCTGGCTCAAGCGCGCGATGGATGCACCCGCCGAGCCGCACTGGCATTGTAAAAACTGTGGCGTCGCGCAACGGGAATGGGAATTGCATTGCCACCAGTGTGGTTCACTCGATAGCAGCCTGTGGCAGCAACAGGAGACCACAAAAACGGAGATTCAGCCACGGGCTTAACTGGCGGGCCCACTTACAGGCGCTGACTTAACATAGGGTGATTCCCCGCAGGCGAAGGGACCGCTTCCCTCGATACATTCGCTACTAGCCTGCGAAGCGTTGGAGCGGTCTATCATGGTGGGGCCAGTTTCGAGCGGCGCGCTCTCTGTCGCATTCACTGCACCTGTATCTTCAGGGTACATCGCCGATACTTCCTGCACCTGCGGCAAGGAGGCGCTGAACCCAAGCGAGCCCCCACCGTTGCGATTAAAGGACATGTTCTCGCCCTCCTGATAACCTGACAGGCGAGCGATGTTATTCGGTTGCGGCGTATCGTAGCAGACAATATCGGACTGCATCTGATAGCAGTAGCGCGTCTGAGGCAATTGCGGTTGCGGCTTCGGGCTTAATTGCCAAAACCCGCTGAATTCGCGCCGCGTATTATCGACCACCTGCTTGCTGGATACCGATAAAGCCTGCGAAGTGTTATTCACCTGATCGCACGCGGTCAACCCGGTAGCCAGAATCAAGACAAGCGCAAAGGCACCAAATCGTGAAGGGAGGGAATTCATACCCGAATTTCTATGCATTTTACGTGCCAAGCGCAACCCCTTGCGGCACAGGCATGATTTCTCTAGAGTTCGATTATGCCGAGACTTTCTTTTATCCTGATTCTGTCCATGCTCACCACAGCTGCTCAGGCAACGGAAATCTTCACTGCTACCCCGACCTATAAGGCCTGCGCCAAACTGGCCACAAGCGACCCGAAAGCCGCATTGCTCAAGGCCGAAACCTGGTTGAAGTCGGACAATTCCATTGGCCCCAAGCATTGTCAGGCGATGGCGCTTTACGGCCTTGGCCGTTATACTCAGGCAGCAACCGCACTGACTCATATAAATGAAAAACTGCCACCCACCGATCTGGTGCTGCGAGTATATGTCACCCGTCAGACGGTGGAAGCCTATACGCGCGCGGGTAAGAACGACGCCGCACTCAAAACCCTGACCGCACAGATTAATACTATGAATCCTGGAGCCGACGAAGAGACCGTAGATGCCCGGCTGAGTGCAGAATTACTCGTAGGACGCGCAAACATACTCCGCAAAATGGGGAAAAAGACCGATGCCATCCAAGACCTCGACCACGCGCTGAGCTTGCGTCCCAACAACACGGAAGCCCTTCTCGCCCGCGCAGATCTATTCCTTTCGATGGGCGATAAGGCGCTGGCCAAAGAGGATCTGCAGGCAATTTTACGCAGCAATCCCAAACACCCCGAAGCGGTGAAGCTCATGCGGCAGATGAAGGTGAATCCGTAAGTTGGCCTTACCCACCCAGTTTTTTCTTTAAACTCTCATTGAGAAGGCCGGGGTTGGCTTTGCCGCCGGTGGCCTTCATCACCTGCCCCACAAAAAACCCGTAGAGCTTGTCTTTTCCTGCGCGGTATTCGCTGACTTTATCCTGATTCGCCGCAATCACCGCATCCACCGCCGCTTCAATGGCGCCCATGTCGGTCACCTGCACCAGCCCTTCTTCATCTACAATCTGCTTGGCCGGCTTGCCCGATTCCATCATTTTATCAAACACGGTTTTAGCGATTTTTCCGCTGATGGTGTTATCTTCAATCAGCCCGATCATCTCCCCAAGTGCGGCCGCACTCACTGGCGACTGGGTAATGGCAAGCCCCGCTTTATTGAGCCGCCCAAATAACTCGGCCGTGACCCAATTGGCGGCGATTTTCGCGTCATGGCCTTTTGCCACCGCCTCGTAATAATCGGCGATTTCTTTTTCGCTTGTCAGCACTGCCGCATCATAAGCCGAAAGCCCGAGGGTTTCGATGTAGCGTGCTTTTTTCTGGTCGGGCAGTTCAGGCAGAGTTTTGCGGATGGTTTCTACAAATTCTTCCGTCAGCACCAGCGGCAATAAATCGGGGTCGGGAAAATAGCGGTAATCATGCGCGTCTTCTTTTGAGCGCATGGTGCGGGTTTCACCTGTTTCTGAGTCATAGAGCCGGGTTTCCTGATCAATCTTGCCACCCGATTCCAGAATTTCCACCTGCCGCGCGGCCTCAAACTCGATCGCTTTCATCAGGAATTTTACAGAATTCACATTCTTGATTTCGCAGCGCGTGCCGAGTTTTTCGTCGCCCGGGCGGCGGACGGAAACATTCGCGTCGCAGCGCATATTGCCCTTTTCCATATCGCCATCACAGGTGCCCAGATACATGAGAATCGTGCGGAGCTTCTTGAGATACGCACCCGCTTCTTCGGGCGAGCGCATCTCCGGCTCACTCACAATTTCCATGAGCGCGACGCCGGCGCGGTTCAGATCAATAAACGAGAATTTCGGCGAGTGTTCATGCAGAGATTTCCCCGCATCCTGCTCCAGATGCAGGCGGGTGATGCCGATGGTGCGCGAGCCTTCCGGCAGATCAATCGTGAGGGATCCCTTACCCACAATCGGCTCAAGATATTGCGAGATCTGATAGCCCTGCGGCAAATCGGCATAGAAATAATTTTTCCGGTCAAACACCGAATGCAGATTGATAGTCGCATTGATGCCAAGCCCGGTACGCACCGCCTGTTCAATACAGCGCGCATTGATGACGGGTAACATGCCCGGCATTGCCGCATCTACAAAGGAAACATTAGCATTAGGCTCGGCACCGAACCCCACGCCCGCGCCTGAGAATAATTTGGATTCGGAGGTCACCTGCGCGTGAACTTCGAGGCCGATGACCACTTCCCATTCGCCGGTTCTTCCTTGGATGCGGTAGGTCATGCCACCTCCCACATTCTGTCATTCCCGCGAAAGCGGGAATCCAGACTTCTTACAAATGAACTCATCATTGCAGCGCAGACGCGCCGCGCTGGATGCCCGCCTGCGCGGGCATGACAATTGTGAGAATAGAAAATCAAACGGCGCATAAATCACCATCCCCCCGGCTTGTGGGTGAAGCCCGCCGCCTGCTCAATCACATGCGCGGCTGTGAAGATTGTTTCCTCATCAAAGGCACGGCCAATCAGTTGCAGCCCGAGCGGCAGACCGGCGGCGGAAAGCCCGGTGGGTAGCGCCAGCCCCGGCAGACCCGCAAGCGAGGTAGGCACGGTGAATACGTCATTCAGATACATGGCGAGCGGATCGTCCTGATTCTCGCCAATGGCAAAAGCGTCCGATGGTGCTGTCGGCGTCAGCAGCATATCGCATGTTGCAAAGGCCTGTTTGAAATCCTGAGCGATGAGCGCACGCACGCGCTGCGCCTTTTTGTAATACGCATCATAATAACCGGCGCTCAGAACATACGTGCCTATCAGAATCCGGCGTTTGACCTCCGAGCCAAACCCGGCGGCGCGGGTTTTTTCATACATATCACTTAGCGCGTCGCCCTCTTCCATCACGCGCAGGCCATAACGTACCCCGTCATAGCGCGCGAGGTTGGAGGAACATTCGGCCGGCGCAATGATGTAATAAGTCGGCAGCGCATAGCGCGTATGGGGCAGCGATACCGGCACAATTTCCGCCCCCGCCGCTTTCAGCATTGCTTCGCCTTTTTCCCATTCGGCGAGAATATCAGCGCGCATCCCGTCCATTTTATATTCTTTGGGAATCCCCACTTTTATACCCTTGATGCTTTGCCCCAGCACCGCCTCAAAATCCGGCACAGCAAGGCGGGCGGAGGTGGAATCTTTCGCATCATGCCCGCTCATCACCCCAAGGCAAATCGCCGCGTCGCGCACGCTGCGCGTCATGGGCCCGGCCTGATCGAGCGAGGAAGCAAAGGCGATAATGCCCCAGCGCGAGCAGCGGCCATAGGTGGGTTTGATGCCGACAATGCCCGTGAAAGACGCAGGCTGGCGGATGGAACCGCCCGTATCCGTTCCCGTTGCCATATAGCCAAGACCCGCCGCCACCGCCGCTGCCGAGCCACCAGAAGACCCGCCGGGCACGAGGTTTTTCTCTGGTGCGTCTTGGCGTCTCCACGGGTTCACGCAAGGGCCATAGGTGCTCGTGATATTGGCCGAGCCCATGGCAAATTCATCCATATTGGTCTTGCCCAGCATCACCGCACCGGCATCGAATAATTTCGCGCTGACGGTTGATTCATATTCCGGCTTGAAGCCCGAAAGAATCTTCGAGGCGGCTTGCGATGCCACACCCTTGGTGCAGAATAAATCCTTCATGCCGATGGGGATGCCTTCAAGCGCCCCGCCTTCGCCGCGCGCGAGTTTTGCATCACTCGCTTTGGCCTGCGCCCGCGCCATTTCCGGCGTCAGATGCACATAGGCATTGAGGCTGGGATTATGTTTTTCGATGGCCGCAAGATGCAGATCCGCAAGCTCCGCCGCGGAAATTTTCTTCGCACGAAGCTGATCGCGGATTTCAGCGAGCGTCATGTGGGTGGGGCTAGTCATCACTCAATCACTTTCGGCACGGTGAAACAGCCATATTGCGCGCCCGATGCGTTTTTCAGCACCTGCTCCTGCATAGTGCCATCCGTCACCTTATCTTCGCGCCAGGGCAGGGTCTGGTTCGACACGCTGGCAAGCGGCGCCACTGCCTCCGTATTCACTTCGCCCAGCTGCTCAATCCATTTCAGAATGCCATTAATCTCGCGCGCATAATGAGGGATTTCCGCCTCCGTCAGCCGGAGGCGGGCGAGCTTGGCGACGTGACGCATTTCGTGATCGGTAAGTGCCATAGGGCGCTGGTTTTA
>JAJTIB010000107.1 GCA_021300075.1 Rickettsiales bacterium | reverse complement strand
GCTGGCGGCGCGGGCGAGTATACTGCAGACCGGTTATCTCTACCATTATGCGTTTGTCATGCTGATTGGCCTCTTGGTGCTGATGAGCTGGTTTGTTTATGTGATGTTAGGTTAGGCCGGGTTGATGGAATCACTACTGACATTGTTGATTGCGGTTCCTGCGCTGGGCGCGGTGGTAACCTATGTTTTTGGCCGCAAGGATTTTGGCGGCGACGATTTCGCGCGCGCAAGCGCTCTCATCACGAGCTTTATCACTTTGGCCATTGCGCTTCTGGTGGCGGCACATTTTGATACGAGTTCGGCGGAATACCAGCTGGTCGAAAAATACCCGTGGTTTCAGGGCTATGCTATCAATTACCATGTCGGGGTGGATGGGATCTCTCTGCCGCTGATTCTGCTCACCGTTTTCCTGATGCCAATTTGCATTTTATGCAGCCTCAAGAACATCACCGTGCGCGTGCGCGATTTTATGGCGCTGTTTTTGCTGCTTGAATCTCTCATTATTGGTGTTTTCTGCGCGCTTGATCTGTTGCTGTTTTATCTGTTCTTTGAGGGTGTGCTCATCCCGATGTATCTTATCATTGGCATCTGGGGCGGCAAAGAACGCATCTATGCGGCTTATAAATTCTTCCTTTATACGCTTGCCGGTTCGGTGCTGATGCTGCTTGCCGTGCTGTATCTTTATTTTGTGTTTGGCACGACCGATATCCCCAAACTAATGCAGCAGGCGCCCAGCCTCAGCCTCGGCGTGCAGCAATATCTATGGGTGGCGATGTTCCTCTCATTCGCAGTAAAAGTGCCGATGTGGCCATTTCACACCTGGCTACCGGACGCGCATGTGCAAGCCCCCACGGCCGGATCGGTGATTCTGGCGGGGATTCTGCTCAAGCTCGGCGGCTACGGCTTCCTGCGGTTTTCGCTTCCCATGCTGCCGGACGCCTCGCACGCGCTTGCCGACATCGTGCTGGTGCTGAGTGTGATTGCGGTCGTTTACACCTCCCTCGTCGCGCTCATGCAGGAGGACATGAAAAAACTCATCGCCTATTCTTCCGTTGCCCATATGGGGCTGGTGACCATTGGGATTTTCTCCTTCAACCAGCAGGCCATTGAAGGCGCAATGATTCAGATGGTGAGCCACGGCCTTGTCTCCGGCGCGCTATTCCTGTGTGTAGGTGTGCTTTATGATCGGCTTCATACGCGCGAGATTACTCGTTATGGCGGTGTCACCAATATCATGCCGTATTTTGCCGCCACCTTCATGGTCTTTACGATGGCCTCGGTTGGATTGCCCGGAACGTCAGGCTTTGTGGGTGAGATTCTGGTCATTGTCGGCGCCTATCAGGCTGCGACCTGGGCGGCCATTGGCGCGGCTACCGGCCTGGTTCTGGGTGCTGCCTATATGCTTTGGCTTTATGCCCGTGTGATGTTCGGCGAGGTAACCCATAAGGACGTCGCGACGATGTCCGATCTCAGCGTGCGCGAGATTCTGATTTTCCTGCCGCTCGTGGCAGCGGTGCTGTGGCTTGGGATTTATCCCTCGTCACTCACTCAGGTGCTTACGCCCAGCGTACTTAAATTGATTGAACAGGCAAATCATACCCATCCGGATGCGGCCAGTCCGGTGGCAGGGGAGGCTCCACCTGTCGTCACGCCTGTGGTCCCTGCGCCGGAGGTGGAAGCACCCCCTGCCTCGGCAGCTGCGCCCGCGTACAATCAGGGACCGGCAGTGAATGTACCATCGGACGCGCCGCCATCGGCCGAGCTTGATCCCGACTGGAGCGCAGAGGATGACAGGAACCTTCCCGCTGCACTGCCCGCAGCGCCCGCACGTGCGCCCGCGTCGGTGCTGCCCCCCTTATCGGATGGAGTGAGGCCATGATGGAAACATTTCTCATGGATATGAACTTCTTCCTTCCCGAAGCCTTCGTTCTGTTCAGCGCGATGGCATTGCTGCTGCTGGGCGTATCACTGGGGCGCAGTTCTGCGCTCGGTATTACCCTTCTGGCGGTTCTGGTGCTGGTGATTGCACTTAATATCATGGCGCGGACGATGGGGACGGAACCAACCGAAACGTTCGGTGGACTGCTGATTTATGACCGCTTCACCCAGTATGTGAAAATGATGATTCTGGTTTCATCCGCCCTGGTGTTGCTGATGGGCAAAGCATGGCTAAGGCACGACCATGTGCAGCGCTTTGAATTTCCAGTGCTGATTTTATTCGCAACCGTCGGCACGATGGTGATGGTCTCGGCCAATGATCTGCTTTCGCTTTATCTCGGTCTCGAACTTTCGGCGCTGGCGCTTTATGTGCTCGCCACTTTCGACCGGGACAACATCAAAAGTGCTGAGGCCGGACTTAAATATTTCGTGCTCGGCGCGCTGGCCTCGGGCATGTTTCTGTTTGGCGCATCGCTGGTGTACGGCTATACGGGGACGACGAATTTCACCGCGATTGCGGATTTATTCCGCGCGAATGACGATACGCAGATCGCAATCGCTCATGGCGCGATTATCGGCATGGTGCTGATTGCCGTGGGCTTCTGTTTCAAGATTTCTGCCGTGCCGTTTCATATGTGGACGCCGGACGTCTATCAGGGCGCGCCCACTGTGGTGACGATGCTGTTTGCCACTGCCCCAAAAATTGCGGCAATGGCGGTCTTCATCCGTATTCTGCTTGGGCCGTTTTCTGAGATGCTGCCAGACTGGCGGGTGATTCTGCAGATCACCGCCGTAGCCTCCATGGTGGTGGGTGCGTTGGGCGCGATGACGCAGACCAGCATCAAGCGTCTGCTGGCTTATGGCTCCATCGGCCATATTGGCTATGCGCTGGTGGGAGTAGCCGCCGGTACGCAGGAGGGCATTAAGGCGGTGCTGATTTACCTGACGCTTTATTTATTCATGGCGATTGGCACGTTCGGTTTTGTGCTGCTGATGCGCCGCAATGGTGAACAGGTTGACGAATTGAGTGATCTTTCGGGACTGGCGAGCACTCGGCCGCGTCCGGCTCTGTTCATGCTCATCATGATGTTCTCGATGGCGGGGATCCCGCCTTTCGCTGGGTTCTTTGGTAAAATGTTCGTATTCTTAAGCGCCATTCAGTCTGGGCTTTATACGCTTGCCATCATTGGTGTGCTGACCAGTGTGGTGGCCGCTTATTACTATCTCAAGGTGGTCAAAATCATCTATTTTGACCCCGTGAAGGAGCCAATGGACCGCTACATCCCGACGGTCGCGGGCGTGGTGCTTACTATCTGCGCGCTTGTGACGGCGCTGTTCTTCCTCTATCCTACCCCCATTCTCAATGCGGCGACTATTGCGGCAGGGGTTTTCGGGTGACAAAAAAAGGCAACCTCATCGACGACTATCATCTTCTCTCCTACGACGTGCTCGACAGCACCAATGAGGAGGCTAAACGTCTGGCCGAGGGCGGTGCTTCGCACGGTGCGGTTATCTGGGCCAAGAAACAGACGGCCGGGCGCGGGCGCATGGGGCGGGAATGGATTTCGCCCGAAGGCAATCTTTATGTGTCGATTTTATTGAGTTCCGATAAAAGCCTTGAAATCTGTAGCCAGCTATCCTTCGTGGCAGGTGTTGCTGCGGCCGAGACGCTTGAGGCTATTGTGCCCGATCAGGGCGGCATTACCTGCAAATGGCCCAATGATATTCTTTATAATGGCCGCAAGCTGGGTGGAATTCTGCTTGAGTCTTTCACCGTACCGGACGAGGGCAGGCGTGAAAAACAATGGGTGGTGGTGGGGGTCGGCATCAATATCGACCATTTCCCTGAGCATGTTATTTTTCCGGCCACTTGCCTGCGCGAGGCGGGGGTAGAGATTATTAGCGCCAAAATTGTGCTGTCGCGGCTCATTTACAATTTTATTCACCGCTACGATGCGTGGGTGAAGGATGGTTTTAAACCGATCCAGAAATTATGGATTGATCACGCCTATCGCCTTGGTCATCCGACGGAAGTAATGGTCGGAGAAAAGCATTATACCGGCGTATTTGATGGGATTGATGCTGCCGGCCGTCTGCTGCTGCGTCAGGCCAGCGGTGCAATTACCGGCATTACGGCGGGGGACGTATTCTTTAAGGAATCGGCGTGATGCTGCTCGCGGTTGATATCGGTAATACCAACATTGTCTTCGCGCTGTGCTCTGAGCACCAGACCGTGGCCGAATGGCGCATCCGCACTGACGCACACCGCACGGCAGATGAATATGCCGTCTGGCTCTTTACCTTGATGAGCGCTCAGGATTTTGAGCGTGAGACGGTAACGGCAGCGATTATTTCCTCCGTCGTGCCGGACGCCATTTTTGAACTTAAATCCTTTGTTCGTAAGTATCTTCATCAGGAACCGCTGCTTATCACCTCCGGTCATGTTGATTGCGGCATGAAAGTGCTGATTGACCAGCCAAAGGAATTGGGCGCCGACCGCATCATCAATGCCTTTGCCGCCTGGACGCAGCATCAAAGCGCCCTGATTGTGGTCGATTTCGGCACCGCCACCACCTTTGATGTGGTCTCGTCTGCGGGCGATTATCTGGGCGGGGTGATTGCACCGGGCATCAATCTCTCTCTGGAAGCCCTCGAACACGCGGCATCACGTCTGCATGGCATTACCATCACCCATCCCGCAAAAGTCGTGGGCACGAATACCACGGCCGCCATGCAGTCGGGCATTTATCATGGCTATGCCGGGTTGATTGAGGGCATTGTCAGCCGCATTAAGAACGAGCGCGGCGAGGCGATGAAAGTGATTGCCACGGGCGGGCTTGCCCCCTTATATGCCGACGCGACGCGGGCGATTGACCTGGTCGATCCGGATTTGACCATTCGCGGATTGCGTCTGATGTACCAGCGAATGAAGAAGTAACAGTAGCAATGGCATTTGATTTCAAGAAACATGATGATGAGTTGCTGTTCGTGCCGCTTGGCGGGGCGAACGAGATTGGCATGAATCTCAATCTCTACCGCTATCAGGGCAAATGGCTGATGATTGATCTCGGCATTGGCTTCGCCGATGATTTTCTACCGGGGATTGAAATCATCGTCCCCAAGCTCGATGGCTTTCTACCCTATAAAAAAGATCTGCTTGGTCTGGTGCTGACTCACGCGCATGAAGATCATCTGGGCGCGGTGCCCTATTTATGGTCGGAGCTTGGCTGTCCGGTCTATGCTACGCCCTTCACTGCCAATCTGATGCGTATGAAAATGGCTGAGGAAGGACTCAAGGGAAAAGCCAAGATCATCGAGGTCGAGGCTGGGAAAGACTATCCGCTTGGCCCTTTTACACTCGAGATGATTCCGATTACGCATTCGATTCCCGAAATGCACGCGGTGGCGGTTCGCACTAAGGCCGGCACAGTGATGCACACTGGGGACTGGAAGCTGGATGCGAACCCTATGGTGGGCGTGACCACAGATGAGGCGACGCTCGCCAAATATGGCGATGAAGGCGTGCTGGCGATGGTTTGTGATTCGACCAACGTATTTGTCGAGGGTGAGTCCGGCTCCGAGTCTGACGTACGTACTAGCCTAATGCAGATTATTTCAGAATGTAACGAGCGCGTGGTCGTCACTACCTTCGCCTCGAACGTGGCGCGTCTCGAAAGTATCATCTACGCTGCCGTGGGTGCGGGCCGCGCTGTGGCGCTTGCCGGACGCTCCCTCTGGCGCATTGTTGATGCGGCGCAGGAAGCGGGATACCTTAAAGACGTGCCGCCCTTCCTCTCTGACAGCGAAGGGATGAAACTGCCGCGCAACCGCGTCGCGTTCATCTGCACCGGTTGTCAGGGCGAATCGCGCGCGGCGCTCAGCAAAATCGCGCGTGGCGAACACCCGGCCATACGGCTGACGCCGGGCGATACGGTGATTTTCTCGTCGCGCACTATCCCTGGCAATGAAGGAAAAATTGGCTGGATACATAATAAGCTCGTGGATCTCGGTCTTGAAGTCATCAACGACCATTCGGGATTCACCCATGTTTCAGGCCACCCGGCGCGGATGGAGCTTGAGCGCATGTACCAGCTCGTACGTCCGCAAATCGCTGTGCCCGTGCATGGCGAGCGCCGCCATATCCACGAACATGCACTACTTGCTAAACAGCTTCAAGTTAAGGAAACCGTCGAGCCGTACAATGGCGCGATTATTCGGCTGGAGGCGGGCAGGGCTGAAGTCATCGGCAAAATGACCTCGGGCTATCTCGCCATTGACGGCACGTCATTTGTCGATACCGAATCCCCCGTCATCCGCACACGCCGCAAGATTCGGGATGATGGATTTATTTCCGTTTCGCTGGTGGTTGATAAACAATCGCGTCTGAAATCACCGCCGAAATTCTCTGCCCCTGGCAGTCTAGATCCCGCCAGTGACAAGGAAATTTTCGTGGCGATGCGCGAGGAAATCGAGACAATCGTTGAAAAAGGCGGCAAGATAGACAGGATGGAAGAAGCCATTCGCAATGCTATTCGTCGGATTCTGCGAGATGAACTGGGCAAAAAGCCCGT
>JAJTIB010000184.1 GCA_021300075.1 Rickettsiales bacterium | reverse complement strand
GAGCGGGCGAGTCAAGCGCGTTTATCTCGTCGAAAATGTTGAGGATGTCGCCAGCCTCACCGTCGCCACGCCAGAAAAACTGGCCTATGTGACGCAGACGACGCTCAGTGTCGATGATACGAAAACAATCATCGCCGCGCTAAAGGCCAAGTTTCCGAAGATTTTGCGGCCGGACACTAAAGACATCTGTTACGCGACACAGAACCGCCAGCAGGCCGTCAAGGAACTGGTGAAACAGGTGGATCTGCTCCTCGTGGTCGGTTCACGCAATTCCTCCAATTCCAACCGTCTGAGGGATTTGGGCGAAGAATCCGGCATCCCCGCCTATCTGATTGACGACGCCACCGATATTCAAGCCGCATGGCTCACCGGCGTCGCTCGTGTTGGGCTGACGGCGGGCGCCAGCGCCCCGGAATTACTGGTCGAGCGGGTGATTCGCTACCTTGAAACCCTGCGCCCGGTGAGTGTGATTCCGTTTGAGGTCGTCAAAGAAAATGTCTATTTCAACCTGCCGAAAGAAGTGCGGCTGGAGCCATTCCGCGCGCGGCTGAAGTCGTCCGGCTAGTTATACTTGCACGAACGGGCGGCCATGCTATAAACCGCCGCTTCCGGGGGCGGTTAGCTCAGTTGGTTAGAGCGCCACGTTGACATCGTGGAGGTCGGAAGTTCGAGTCTTCTACCGCCCACCATTTTCTGTTTTATTTTCATCCGGTGGATGAAAATAAAACGAAAATCATGGGAGTCTCGGGTTTTTCAAGTGTTGCCGCGCGACACGCCGAAAAAACCATAGACGGACATGCGCGGGGCCGCGGGGTTTCGGGTGGCAGACCTCCCGCTTTGAAGCCGCTGTTCTTGATTCACGCTTGCTCGATCTCGGTAACCCAAGATTTCGACGGAAACAAGTTTCGGGCTATGTCGGCAGGCAACTCACTTATGAAGCTGATGCTGTTGCAAGGCGCTTCGATCCTAGAAACGATTCAGTGCCTAAAAATATTTTGGTGTGGTGACGTTTGCGACTATGCCCGCACGCATTCGAACGAACAGACCGCGCAGATCATGGCCTTGATCGCCGAGTTTGGATTGGTGAATCCGATCCTCGTGGATAAAGATCACGGCATCCAGCTAGAACGTGTAGGCGATGGCCGTACCCGCGCTGAAGAATCCTTCATCATCGACAATCGGTGAATCCTTGGCATCGCCCATAAGGCTCGTATACTCCACAAACCCAAGTACCGACCAGCTCTGGGTCAGTTGATAGCGTGCGGAGGCTTCGACGCCGTAGCTTTCAAACCCACCATCCGTATCATATTGATCGTAGGTGACCGAACGCGCCGCCTGCCCAGGCGTTATGCCGAAGTAGCTTTCGATATATTGCTGATCGCCATAGGTAATAAACGGACCTGCACCAAGATAAAGACGATCCGTCACCATGCCATCTACGCCCGCATAGAGTTCGCCACGGAACCCTTCATGGCCGCCCAGGCCTTGTGCAAGCTCCAATTCCATCTCAATCGGGCCCACTTCACCTTCAAAAAACACGATGGCTTCAGGCGCGGCATCAATATCCCCAAGCCCTTCAAGCTGTGTTTTAGCATCACTTTCGTTCCGGCCTTCATTATAGCCAAGGGCAATACCCATACCATATTCCGGATCTTCCTGCGACCGCAGGAGATACATTCCAAGACCAAGATTCGATTTTAGAAAGAACTGTTTCTTGTATTCGATATCTACATAAGGCAGGGGATCGATTTCGTACTCATCAATACCGGGAGATACGGGCTCATACTCAGCTCCGACACCGACCGTTACATCCCAGTCCTGCCAGTTACGCGTACCCATTTGTTGATCTTTATAATCCATTTCCAGCTGCTTGATACCACCAAATGCCTGCGCAAAGGCCTGACCCACAGGGAGGGCGGTCAGCGCACTGCAGAGTGCGAGTGAAAGCACAAAATTCTTTTTCATAAGAGGTTCCTTTAATGTGAATGATCCTTGACCCATAACGTCGCCCCAATGCATCATGCATCACGCGGGTTCCGTTACATCAGGGTTACTACGCCCTTTGACCTAACCAGTGGCTGGAGGGCAAATTAAGGTTTGGTAAGGTTGGGCGTCTGGTATTTCAGCGAGACAGTCATCACGAGGCCGGATGGCGAGTGATCACCAAGCACGATGGTTGCTTTATGCAAATCCATGACCGCCTTGACCAGCGCCAGTCCCAGACCGTTGCCGGGGGTATGGCGACTGGCCTCGGCACGGAAAAACCGGCGGAAAATTTTCGGCTTGTCCTCATCGTGGATGCCCGGGCCATTATCAATCACAGAGACATGGATATGGTGTTCCTGAAGCAACACCCTAAGGAGGATGGTGCCCCCTTCTGGCGTGTATTTCATGGCGTTTTCAATGATATTAGAGAAGGCCTGAAACAGCAGATCCTTGTCGCCCATGATGGGTGGAAGTGCGGTAGGTAATTCGATCTGGAGTGTCTGGCGTTTTTCATGCGTTAGCAGATCATAATATTCATAGAGATCTTGCAGCAGCGCCCTAAGATCGATGTCAGCAAACCCCGCGCTGCGCTTGCCTTGTTCGATATTGGAAATGCGCAGAAGCGCATTGAAGGTAGTGATAATGCGATCCGCTTCTGCGGATACATGAGCAATGCTGACATCGGTTTTGCCTGCGCTAATGGCATCAATATGCTGCTGCAGCCGGGTGAGCGGCGTGCGCAGATCATGTGCGATATTGTCCGCGACCTGACGGATGGAAATCATCGAGGTTTCAATCAGGGTCAGCATCTCATTGAAAGTATGAGCCAGCCGCTTAAAATCGCCCTTGGCCTCTGATTCTGGAATGCGGGAGGAAAGATCGCCCGTTTCAATCACCCGGGTGGCGGTTTCCTGAATAACCCGCACACGCCGTAAAATCAAAAACGCCATGGAAAATCCAATGAGTGCCATGAGGCTGACCAGTGCGAGTGTAATCCAGCTCAGGCTGACGATGATCGTTTGCTTCGTCTGGAACGCATCAATATCCCGCCCGACCATCAGGGTCATACGACGCCTGGAATCCTCGTTACCCAGTATGGCAGTCTTCAACATGACATCATAATGTGCATGGATCGGATCACGTTCCTCCGGCGCATTGCCGATCACGTTGCCATATGGCAGATCATACACGATAAAATCACCATCCTGCTCTTCTGGAAGGGGGGGGGTAGTCTTGAGGTTTCCCGCCAACTTCTTGCCTTGGGCATCCAGCAGCAGGTAAAAACTGCTGATTTCTTCGTTTTTCAGGCGCTGTTCCACCATGGTTTCCAGCGCGCGGGCGCTGCCGGTGAAGTGGTAAAAATCAACCAGGCCCTGAATATCGGCGTTGATGGCGGCTTTGCTTTCCGTAAAGGCATGGCGTTGATAAGAAATATACAGAAACCCGCCTACCACACAGGCGGCAAGCACCAGCACGCCGCCATAAAGAATGGCGAGGTTTCGGATATTACTGATCCAGGTGCTCACTGGTTTACTTCTCTTTGAAGATATAGCCGGACCCGCGCACCGTTTCGATAAAGGATGGTTTGCCCTTATCGTCGATTTTACTGCGAATGCGGCTGATATGCACGTCAATCACATTGGTTTCAGGATCAAAATGATAATCCCACACCTGTTCCAGCAGCATGGTGCGGGTGACCAGTTGACCCCTATGCCGCATCAGATATTCAAGCAAGCGGAATTCACGCGGTTGACACTCAACCGTCTTTCCGCCCTTCTTCACTTTACGCTTTACCAGATCCAGCTCAAGATCAGCCACCTGCAAGGTGGTATCATGAAGCTGGCGCGGATTATGGCGCCGGGCGATGATTTCAAGCCGTGCCATCAGCTCTGAGAATTTAAACGGTTTGACCAGATAATCGTCGCCGCCGGTTTTTAATCCATAGACACGATCATCCACCTCCCCGAGCGCGCTCAGCACCAGTACGGGTGTTTCAATGCCGCTTGCGCGCAGGGTTTTGAGAATCGTCATGCCATCTGGTGCGGGCAGCATCCGGTCAAGGACAATGGCATCAAATACTTCCGTCGTCGCCATAAATAGACCCTCACGGCCAGAATCTGCCTGCTCGGCCGTATGGCCGTTTTCTTGCAGACCTTTTACGATATAAGACCTGACCGTGGCATCATCTTCAATCACCAGAATACGCAAAAACACCTCACTTTCCGACATATGCTAGCACTTTGCAACGTTACCAGCGTTGGCATCCACGGTATAACGCGCACCGTCTGCCAATGTAAATTCGAAATAACTTTTCCCCCCTTCAGTCATAAAACTGGCGGACTGAATGGATGCATTCTGTTCAGCGGCGATGGTTTCTATCGCCTGCCATAGGGGGATTTTTACGGCAGCAAGGGCCTGTTTTTCTTCATCATCAAGTGGGGTCCACAAGGGCGTGCTTTCTTGTTCATCGGTGAGAATCTGGGCGGTTTCCGGATCAATATAGGATTCATAAAACTCGCCGCCCCGCAATGTTTCAATCTCATACACACGCCGCCCTTGATACTCATCAGCTTCAATTTTGAAGGCGGTCGCGTTGTTCATTTTTTCAATTTTCTGAATCGTGGTACTCAGCATCTTCGCCTCTGGGGTAGCATGGGCAGACGTGGCAGCAAAGGTCAGGCACAGGGTGATAAGTGCCCCCGCGTTTCTACTGAGGCCCGGCCGTATGTTTAGCCGAGGCAACGAGAAAAAAGACTGGTGTGTGTACTGGGTCATGGGATCCTTCTTGTTTACGTGACAGATGGAAATAATCCTGCGCATATTACCTCGCGCTACCTGTGCAGCGTCTTTCCGCAACATTACGGTTCGGTTAGCCGGCACCTCATTTTATGGTATGGGGCGGAGTACCGCGAACCATGCCCTATGCCCCGTACTGCGCGCATGGCCCGAAAGCATCAGCAACGCAGGCAGGGTTACCAGCACGACGATCAGGGCAACCATCAAGCCAAAACTCATTGAGACTGCCATCGGGATAAGAAATTGCGCCTGCTCCGATGTCTCAAGCATCAGCGGCGCAAGACCAAAGCATGTGGTGAGGGTGGTCAGTAAAATCGGGCGCAGGCGACGGCAGGCGGCTTCGGTGATCGCGCGGGCATGGGGCATGCCTTCGCGGCGGAAATCGTTATACGCAGAGACCAGCACGATTGAATCATTCACCGCCACGCCGGCCATGGCAATAATGCCGACAATCGAGATAATGGAAAGGTCATAGCCCAGCAGAATATGCCCCCAGATGGCGCCGATCAGGGAAAACGGAATCACCGACATGACCAGAACAGGCTGCAGGTAGGAGTTAAACTGCAAGGCCAGTAATACATAAATGACGCCCAGCACTACGAGAAATCCCACCCCCAGCGCGGCGAGTGAATCATTGGTTTCTTCTTCTTCACCGCCGAACCCGATCGTCAGGCCGGGATATTCCTTGAGTATCTGCGGCACCATACTGTCTTTGACGCTGTCTTCGACGGCTTCTTCGCTGACCCCAATCATCACATCGGCGGTGACGGGGTAAATGCGTCGGCCATCACGACGTGAAAGGGTGGTAACACTCTGGCCTTTGGTAATGGTGGCAACTTCCGTCAGGGGCACCAAATCACCTTGCGGTGTCTGAATATGGGCATTTTCAAGCGCGCCGCGCTCCTGCCGTTCTTTATACGGCAGACGTACCATGACCTTGACATCATTACCATCCCGCGCGATGCGCATCGCCTCGGCGCCGTAGAAACGGTGGCGGATCTGCTGTGCAACATCCTGTGCCGTCAGCCCCATACGTATGCCATGCTCTTTTAATGTCACCGTCAGTTCAGGCTTGCCGGCACGCAACCCGTCATCAATGGCCGTAAGCCCGGCCGTCATCCGCATGCGATCGCCAAGCGTAAGCGCGGCCTCACGCGCGACCGCATCTTCTGGATGAAACACTTCAAGACGAATCGGCTCGCCGCCGGTCACATTGGTTTCACCGGTGAAGGTCAATGCCTCAATACCGCCCGGATCACCAAAGCGCTGCTGCCAGCGGCGGGCAAATTCCTGCCCGTCGATCACACGCGCATCGCCAGACGGCAGTGCCATCAGCACCGAAATATAATGTGACCCTGCCAGAGTTTCGGCTTCGATTTCTCCTTCATTCAGCCGTGCGCCGATCAGGGAAAAAATGCCCGGGCTTTTCATATCCGCCTCTGCCAGCACGGCATGGGCATCTTCTACCAGCTTTTTCTGAATGGCGATCGACTGCGAACGCGGCGCACCATAGGGCAGGGTCGCCTGCGCAATCACGGTGTCGGATTGAATGGAGGGAGTAAAGCTGAACCCGACCAGCCCGCCTGCAATGCCGCCCAGCGTGATCAACAGGAACGACAGCGCCACACTCAGCATCGTCAAAGGATGAAGCTGCGCATACCGTATGAAAGCACGAAATTTGGTCTGTGTGAATGTCGTAACCCTCGCGTTGCAGTACTCCTGCGGGCGCGAAATTGTTTTGAGCCAAGCAGGCTGAGGGCGTTCCTTCGCCAGATGCGATGCCATAATAAACAACGATTCGATAAGCGAAATGAACAGTACCGACACCACCACCGCGGAGATCTGCTTAAAGAGTTCCCCGAGCGGGCCTGGCACAAAAAACATCGGCAGGAAGGCTACCATTGTGGTCGCCACCGACAGCAGCACCGGCACCCCTACTTCCCTCACCCCGGCCACGGCAGCCGCCAGCGGAGGAAGCCCGGCATAGCGGTGGGTATGAATAGACTCACTCACGACAATGGAATCATCGACCACCACCCCAATCGTGACGATAAAAGCAAAGAGGGATACCATGTTGATACTGGCATCAAACAGGGGCAGAATCAGCAGGCTGCCAAGCAGCGAGGTGGGGATGCCCATCATCACCCAGAACGCCAGACGCGGTGTCAAGAACATCGCCAACACCAGCATGACCAGCACCAATCCCATGATGGCGTTATCAATCAGGAGCTGCATGCGCTCGCGGTAGGCCTGCGCATCATTCTCAAATATCTCGATGGTTACACCCGGATAGTTCTGCGCGGCGGTAGGCAGCCAGGCGGTGATAATCTCTTCGACCGAGAGGGGCGTTTCCTCGCCAACGGCGAACACATCAATTTGCATGGCAGGCTGGCCATTATACCAGGTCTCCACCGGTGCATCGCCGAACCCATCATAAAGCACCGCAATTTCCGACAGCCGCAGCGGTAATCCCTGATCCGTTTCGCCAATGATGACATCTGCAAACTCGCGCGCCCATTCGCGCCGCTCATTGACCCGCACCGCAATATCCGCTTCGGCCGCATACAGCGTGCCGCCGGGCAGATCAAGGGCAGCCGCCTGAATGCGCGCGGCCACATCCGCCAGCGACAGGCCATAGCTGCGCAGCGTGTCTTCGCTGATCTCAATCACACTTTCCTGAGTGCTTGGCGAGGTCAGTTGCACCTTCGTCAACCCCATCTCGTTACGCAGATCGTCACGCACGGCTTCCGCAGCTTTACGCAACCACAGGCGCGGCTGGTCACCATAGACGACCAGAGAAATCACTTTTTCCACCTCCGACGGAATGGTAACGACTGGCTCTTCCGCCTCGGCAGGGAAGGTCTCAATCCGGTCAATGGCATTTTTGACATCGCTTAACAACTGCTCCTGATTGGCGCTGTTGAGCATGGTCAACCGCACCGAACCTTGACCTTCGCTCGCGGTAGCTTCCATTTTTTTGATGCCGTCAAGACCGCGTACGGCATTTTCAATCGGCATGAGGATGGAGGTTTCAATCTCTTTTGGCTGAGCGCCCGGCAGTTCAACCGAGACCTCAACCGCACGGGTTTCGCGGTTAGGAAGAAATTCCTGACGGATGGTGTAGGCGCTTAAAAGCCCGCCAACAATGAACAGCGCCATCAGAATATTGGCCACCACATGGCGGGAGAGAATATGTTCCAGCAGGCGCGTCATTTCACGTCCCCGGCCGCGGGCGGCACCGTGTTTCTGGCAAAATCATTACTGAGTTGTTCCGGTAGCCGCAGCGCCATGCCTTTCAGCGGCGTGGCGATATGCGACGTAATCACGCGTGCGCCGGGTTCAAGCCCAGTTTCCACAATCACCTGCTTGTCGTTTTGTGCCGCCAAGACGACCGGGCGGATATCGAGCGTGTTTTCTTCTGTCAGAATCCAGACTGTCGTATCGCCACGCAGCGCCGCTTTAGGCAGCGGGATCACCTGCGCAAGCTCGGCTCCTTTGAGCGTCACAGACGCATAAGCGCCAAGGGGAAGCGTCATACCCGTCAGGGTAATCAATACCTGTTTTTTGCGCGTATCAGGATCAATTTGCGGCAGGAGCGCGGCAATCTCAGCCGGATAGGATTTCCCGTCAATTTCCACCTGAACGGCTTTCATGGCTGCATCCGGCAGATGCTGGGTAGAGAAGGAGGCAAGAATATGGTACTGATCCGTGCAGGCCAGCGTCAATCCTTCCGTACCCATTTCCATATAGCGCCCTATCGCCACTGCTTCGCTCATGATCTGTCCATCGCAAGGGGCAGTGAGTGTTGTGCGCTCCAGATCGAGCCGGGCGCGGTCTTTTTTCGCGGCCGTCATCGCCAGAATCGCTTCGCGTTCCTTCAGCTGCGGGCGGCGTAGGGCCAGGGCATTGCTGGTCATGCCGCTGCCGCTATCCTGCATGAGCAATTTATATTCGGCCTGTGCAATTTTTTGCTGACCTTTTTCAATTTCAAGCGATTGCCGTGCCTGTTCATACGCCGCGCGCGCTTCCGCGTAGGCATGCTCATAATCCCGCGGGTCAATCGTAAATAGCTGGTCATTTTTCTTCACATAAGCCCCTGCCACAATGCCTGGTGCGACAGAGGCAATCACCCCTTGCACCTGCGGGCGGATCTCGATTTTCTCGCGTGGCTCCACCAGGCCCCAGGCCGGAATATCGACGCGCAGGGTCTGGCGTTGTGCTGGCACGGTTTCCACAGAAAGCGGTCGTTTCAGCAGGCCTGAGGGAATTTCATCTTCCTCGCTTGCCACCAATATCACCGTTACCATCAAGCCGGCGGCAAGAATCGCGGGCGCGAGCCAGCGCTTAGAGATTGGACGTTTCATCGCGGATATCCTTCTGATTCCAGGTTGCACCGAATGCCTTCAAAAGCCGCGCGCGATTGAGCAGAAGGTCGCGCTCTAACGTAATCGATTGCTGAAATAACGTTTGCTGATTCTCAAGCGCACTCAGCACGCTGAGATAATTTTCCTGCCCATTCACGTAGCGCAGCTTGGCTTTTTCTACCGTACTTTGTGCAATCGCACGCTCTTCATTGAGCAGACGTTGCTCGGTAAATAAGGCGCGTTCGCGCGACAGAGCATTTTCGATCTCGCGCAGCGCAACGAGCATCGCCTGCTCCAGATCTGCCAGTGCTTCTTTGGCCTCGGCCTCGCGGCGCGACACTTGAGCCTTGCGACGGCCTGCATCAAATATCGGCGCCAGCACACCGCCAGTCACGCCGAGGGATCGCCCATCCCCCACCGTGGATAGCGCATCGCCTGAGAGGGTATAACGCAGATCGACCGCAAGCCGCGGCAGGCGATCGGCAATTGCTGCGGCGACTTCCTGATCCGCCGCGCGCAAGGCGAAAAACGCCGCCCGTATGTCCGGTCGCGTCTCTACGAGGGTGGGGGGCGACGGCAAAGAAGAAAATGGCATGATCTCAGGCCATTTCTGCAATGGCTTGGGCGCAGCGGCAGGAGGTTTCCCTAACAGCACATCATAGGCGTTGACTGCCGCTACCGCATCCGCCTCGACCGATGGCAGGGCACGCTTGGTGGCGGCCAGCCTTCCGCGTTGTTGCAGCACATCCAGCGCGTTGCCCTGGCCTTGCATGAAGCGCAGTTCGGTCAGCTCTAAAAATCGCGCGTTGGTATCGCTCTGGTCACGAATGACGGCACCGAGTTTCTGCGCTGCATGATGCGCTACCCAGCTTTCAACCAGGAGGGTTTGCACATCCAGCGCGGTCTGATCCACCAGCGCTTTCTGCTCTTCCAAGGTCAGTGACGCGGCTTCTTTTTTCGCCAGCAACTGACCCCAGATATCAAGATCCCATACCAAGGCGGCGCCAAAATCAATGCTGCTGGTAATCTCGGTGCTGCCGGTTGGTTCTTTTTCGCGGATGCGTTGAGCATTTGCCGTAGCATCCACTACCGGGAAAAGCTCAGCGCGGCGGATTCCGTAATCAGCCGCGGCCTGCTCCAGGCGTGCGCGTGCGGATTCCAGTTCAAAATTCTGTGTGGTGAGGGCCTGAACATCCGCCACCAGACGGGGATCTGCAAAACTGCTCTGCCAGGCGAGCTCATCATCATACACCACCGGCCCTGCCGCGGCAAACTCAGACGGCATTTTACGCGCTATATCTGCACGCTCAGTGACAGGAATCACCGTGCAGGCCGGCAGGCATAGCAGACAGAGCGCACATGCAGCATAATGTAGCATGCCCTGATTCTGTACTGCGTAGGCTCACGGTTCCATGAGCGGAAAATGAACATTTGGTAAGGTTAACGCGCGATTTCTACAACGCCACCGGCGGGCACTCTTTCGGCCTCACGGTTCGGGTTGCCTGACTGGCGTCAGCCACCCGAAGCCCGAAGGGCGAAGGGTGGTGGGCGGTCATGGGTTAGGATCATTGACCGTGGCGATGTCAACGTTGTACTCTAACCAACTGAGCTAACCGCCCGGCATCCACGAAAATATGGCTCGCCACCATAAAGATTGTCGCACGACTGTAAAGGAATTTGCAAAAAATCAAATCCAGAGCGGGCGATCCCGTGGGATACGATTCCCAAGAAATCGGCGCAAAATTTTGCAAAGGATGCAAAACTTGCGTAAAAAATGACACGCGGTTACAAACGCTTCGTATAATCCTCGGGTGTTGACATCGTGGAGGTCGATGGTTCGAGTCCATTACCGCCCACCATTTTCTGTTTTATTTTCATCCGGTGGATGAAAATAAAACGAAAATTATGGGAGTCTCGGGTTTTTCAAGTGTCGCCATGCGACACGCAGAAAAAACCATAGACGGACATGCGCGATGCCGCAGGGCTTCGGGTGGCAGGCCACCCCTTCGGTGGATTCGAAATAGAACCATTTGTCATTTTCAACCTAATAAAGTAGGTTCGCCTCTGATTTTGGGGTGCAGTATGATCCTCAAAGCTAACCGGTGCGGG
>JAJTIB010000047.1 GCA_021300075.1 Rickettsiales bacterium | reverse complement strand
GGCTCGGGGCTCGGGATTCCGCACCCTTGCCCCTTTCTCCCATGACGTAGAGGGTAGAAGCCAGTAAAGACTTGAGCGTAGAGTGCTTCAGTCACTGCAGGATGAGGGGGCGCGTGACTTCATAAAACACTTGAAGATAACCCGCACTGCGCCTAAGAACGGCGCGCACGATATGTCGGGATGTAGCGCAGCCCGTCGCGTTGGCGTCAGCCAGAGCGACAGCCAAAAGCTAAAGGGCTGCATGACTGAGTGATGGAAATGTCGGAATGTAGCGCAGCCCGTCGCGTTGGCGTCAGCCAGAGCGACTATGAAAGAGGCCGGGCTGCCTGAGAGAGCGATGAAAGTGTCGGAATGTAGCGCAGCCCGGTAGCGCACTAGTCTGGGGGACTAGGGGTCGCAGGTTCAAATCCTGTCATTCCGACCATTACTTAAAGCTACCCCTTGGGGTAGCTTTAAGTAATGGTATGACTGGAGAGGCTGCCTGCGAAGCAGGTTCACAAAAAGCTTAGCGAAGATAAGCCATGCGAAATCTGAGCTTAGCGTTTGCCGCGCAGGGCGAAGCCCGAGCATAATCCTGTCATTCCGACCATTTGCCAAGTGGCTTTACGCCCTTTGGGAAATCGCAGAGTTCGCGGTTTACCTCCGAAGCAGGTTTACCAAAAGGTTAGCGAAGATGAGCCATGCGAAATCTGAGCTTAGCGTTTGCCGCGCAGGGCGAAGCCCGAACATAATGCTGTCATTCTATTCTACGCAACTGCATCATTAACCCGCTGAAGGGAGTCGTTTGTGCATCGGCTGATCGTGATCGTGCTAATGGTTTTCTGCGCGGCGTCAACCTTGGCTGCACAGCCGCAGGAAGTGACAAAAATTATTGTCTATAAAGCAGCACGAAAAATGGAACTTCTGAACGAGAGTTCAAATATTATAAGAACCTACAGCATTGCGCTGGGCGCGAACCCAAAAGGCCACAAAACCGAGGAGGGAGACGAAAAAACTCCCGAAGGGACTTACGAAATATCTGGCAGAAATCCCAATAGCAGCTACCATTTATCGCTTCGCATCTCCTATCCTAACGCGCAAGATATCGCCCAAGCCACCAAGCGCGGGGTGTCACCGGGCGGTGATATCATGATTCATGGATTACCCAATCATGTCGGCTGGTGGGGGTTTCTCTATCGCTTTAGTGATCGCTGGACGAATGGCTGCATCGCGGTAACCAATAAAGAGATTCAGGAGATCTGGAATCTGGTAGCAGACGGAACGCCCATCGAGATTCGCCCATAAAAATTAATCGCGATTTGCAGAATTTACACCGCAAAGCCAATCATCACAAAAAACCGCACGCGCATATTTTCTTGCGGCCTGGCAAGAATCAGACTAACGGCTTTGGGGATGAATGCCTCAAACCCAAAGGAGTCGTTATGAATCGCGCTTTCTTCGCCGCCTTAATGCTGAGCTTTTTCACTGTCGCCGCACCCGCCTTCGCAAGCCCACGTGAAGAGGTCAAGGCCGCCTTTGCTACTTGGGCTGACGCCCTCAAAAGCGGCGACGCCGATGCGGTCACCAAGCTCTACGCTCGCGATGCGATTTTGCTTTCAACTATCGCCGACGACCCGATGACTACGCCAGAAGAGCGGTTGGCTTATTTCAAGGCCATTATGCAGTTGCCCAAGCTCTCGGTGCATGTCAACGAGCAGTATCTGCGAATCATGCACAATAACTCAGCGGTCGTGAGTGGTCTTTATACCTTTGAATATGAATATGACGGTAAGATGTTTTACGTTCCCGCCCGCTTCACTTTCGTTTATGAAATCAACAACGATCAGTGGCTGATCGTAGATCAACATTCTTCGCAAATGCCATCGGCTAAATAGATATTTATTTGTTTTTACATCAGGGCGTTGGCGCAGCTATCACCATGGCCCTCAGGGGTTTAGAATTTTTTTGAACTCCGGTTCAAAAAATCTTACAGCCTGCGCCGATCCGTCTTTGGAAAAATGCACCGCATCTGAATAAAAAATCTTATCCCCATCCATCGCACTACAGCCGCCCTCGGTACAAAAAGCACGGTAGGGATTGAGAAAAGCGACACTGGGGCGCGTCGCCGCAAATTCTGCCGCCATGCGATTGAATAACACGCCGTTCGTGAGTTCCACCTCTGGTACACGCACATGGGCAGCACAATCATTGGGTAGATAAGTTGGCACACGGAAACAACGTGCAATAGGTTTCTGGTCTTTAATTCCTGGAGCAATCCCGATGAGGATCAGGGGGCGATTCGGGCCGATTTCAGCAATCAGCGCATCCAGCCGCGCGAAGATAAACTGGTAATAACTAACCTCATCCGCAAAATGGAGAGGGACACCGTCTGGCCCCACCAGCTGATCTTTGTAAGTATGCCAGCTATGGGCAATGACGACAGGAAGGTTATTGCCTGCCCAAAGCGATTGCACCTGCGCGAAGGCATCTTGGCAATCGAGTTTGAGAGCGCCGCGATCCTGCACCCTCACCCCCGGCATAATCATGCAGGCATGATTGAAATAGGCTTTCGCTGAACGCTGCTCGCGATTCAGAAAATCAATCAGTCCGTGGGCATATTGCGCGGCGAAACTATCACCAAATATAATGAATGCGGGCGGACTCGCTGGCTTACCCATGGTAAGAGTAGATTTTGCCGCTACCTCTGCCCCGCCATATTGGGTGCGATGAAAATCGGTGGGACTGTTGACCAGCGCGCGGTATTTTTCATCCAGACGCCAGGTCCAGCCATAATCAAGGCGAATACTGAGTGCAAAAACAGCCAACATCACCGCCATCACCGCACAACCAATCTCAACACGGAAGGCACGGGCGCCATGCGCCTTGGAGAGCGGACGGCAGGGGCGGTCGATTCCATGATAAATCAACACCGAAATCACCAGGGTCAGGGCGGTGATGATTATCTGATCAAGCGCCGTCATCGGCGAGAAGGCACGGTACTTGAAAAACACAATGAGCGGCCAGTGAATTAGATAAATCTGATAACTGATGAGGCCAAGATACACCATCACCCGATTAGCAAGCAGCCAGCGGCTGAGGGGTGCGGACCCGGCAAAAATTATCAGCGCCGCGCCGATACAGGGCACAAGTGCAAAATAGGAGGGAAAGGGCGTGGTGACGCTGTAATGGGCTACCGCATAAAAAATCAACGCCAACCCGAGCAGAAAAAGTATTTCATTCAGCCAGCGGTGTGAAAAACGGTAACGCAGCGCAAAGACCATCGCCCCACCAATCACAAATTCAAACGCTCGGAAGGGCAAAAGATAAAAAGCCGCGTTAGGATCTTTTCCCGCCCAGACCATCGCCCCCGCAAGGCTTGCGCCCGCAAGAAGAATACCCACAAGCGGGAGCCAACCCCGCCATTTCCGCGTCATGAGGGCAACAATCAGTAACGGCCAGAGAAGATAAAACTGCTCCTCGACACTGAGTGACCACATATGCAGCAGCGGCTTGATGTCTATATCGGCAGTGAAATAGCCAATTTCGCGCCAAAAATAGATATTGGATACAAAAAGCAGGGTTGCCATCAGGGCGTCTGAAAATTTCAGAAAATCTTCGGGCGAGAAAAGCAGAAATGCACCAAGCGCAGAGAGTACAAGCGCCGCCAGCTGGCTTGGGACAATACGACGCACGCGACGTTCATAGAAATTGGCGAAGCGGAAACTACCGGCGCTTATTTCATTGATTAATATGCGCGTAATCAGAAACCCGCTGATCACAAAAAATACATCCACCCCGACAAAGCCGCCCCCAAACCCGCCAATGCCCAGATGGAACAATAGCACCACCAGCACTGCCACGGCGCGCAGCCCGTCAATTTCGGGACGATAATCAGGTTTTAAGGCATAGCCGGACAACATGATTCAAATTGCTATCGAAATAAGTGCGTACGGGCGAGAAGTTTTTTGAAAGCGTCTTAAGACCCGCTACCCAAGCCATTTCAGAAATTCTTCCGCGAAGGCAAAATAAAGCGGAATCCCAAGCGCAATATTAAAAGGCAGAGTGATACTGATCGACATGGTGAGGTAAAGCCCAGGGTTGGCCTGGGGTAGCGCCATTTTAACGGCGGCGGGCGCAGCGATATAGGAGGCACTGGCCGCCATCGTCGCCAGAATCGCTGCTCCACCCGCTGATAATCCAGCGAGTTCGCCGGCGACCACCCCCATCAACCCAAACAGCAAAGGCACTAATGTCCCAAAGGTCAGCATGAAAGGCAGCGAAGCGCGCGCCTCGCGGAAGCGGGAGGCCGCGACAACGCCCATTTCGAGGAGAAAAAATACCAGCACACCCTGAAAAGGCGCAATAAAGACATGAGTGATATTCTCAACACCAGAACGGTCAGCCAGCAGGCCGACAAGCAAGCCCCCCGTCAGCAGTACCACGCTTTTCCCGGTAAGCGCATCATGCAGCACATGCTTGAGGCTGATTTTATTTTGCTGATTGAGATACCCAGCCAGCGCTAACGCTATCACGATACCGGGAATCTCAAGTAGCACCAGCAGTGCTGTCATGAAGCCCTCAAACGAGATACCCGATTGATTAGCGAAATTCAGTGCCGCCATGAAGGTCACGGCGGAGACAGAACCAAAATGCGCCGCGACCGCCGCCGCGTCGATGACGCTTAAGCGGCCAAAGCGCCTGGCAAGCACAAAGGCGATGACCGGTGTCAAAATGCCCAGCACCAGTGTGGCAATCATTGGGTCAAACAGCGCGGAAAAGCTCGTATTGGAAAGCGCGATGCCGCCCTTAAGACCAATCGAAAACAGCAGATACATAGCGATTGACTCATGCACCTGTGCCGGGACGCGCAGGTCGCTCTTGATGAGCGCAGCAAGCGCGCCGATGACAAAACACATCACGGCGGGGCTGGTGAGATTGGCGAGAATCAATTGCGGGTCAATCATGACGGGAAGCTACTCTTTTTTTTGAGACTTGCACGATTTTTCATGTCCCAATAAAAAGGGCGGCTCGTCGGAGCCGCCCTTTCCGGTTGTCATCATTTCAGCAATGACTAGAGTACCTGCAGGTTACCAGCTGAGGTTTTACCCTTCTCGCTGACCAGCTCGTAGCTCACGCGCTGATTTTCCTTGAGGTCATTGAGACCGGCGCGTTGTACGGCCGTGATGTGGACGAACACGTCCGAGCCACCATCTTCGGGTTGAATAAAACCAAAACCTTTGGTTGGGTTGAACCATTTAACAGTACCAGTAGCCATGCGAAACTCCATTATCCTAGTCGTAACATTCGTGCCCACCACCATGGTCAGGCCTCGGTGAGCGAAGACGGTTTGATGACGTAGCGAAAAACGGCAGCGCCGCCTTCACCACATCGTAAGCAAATCCAAGTCCATGCGACACGGCATCCAAGGCGAGCACATGAAACTTATGCACAAGCAGAAGACACCTTATCTCACTCGCGCGGGTTTCTAGCGAAAAATAGCCCCGCCTGCAACAGAAATCTATTGCCTCAATGCCCGCGACCGCGCATAAACGAGCCTTTTCGGGGGGCCAGATGCCAATTATCGAGATTCACCTGCTTGAAGGCAGAGATATTGAAAAGAAAAGAAAACTTGTCGCCGGTGTGACCGATGCCGTCTGCGCGGCGCTGGGCAGCAGGCCCGAACAGGTGCGCGTGATTTTAAGCGATATGGCGCGGCATGATTACGCCATTGGCGGCGTACTGGTTGCGGATGATGTCAGTAAAAAGTAGGAAAATGAGACTATCTATGGTTCGTCATTGCGAGCACATTTATGCAATCTATCTTGCAGGCAGGCTGGAAAGAAGAAATTGCAGCGTCGCGAACTCGCTTTACAATGACGAGCTACTTATAAGGTGCATGATGAAATGAATTCTCCCCCCCTCCTTCCCTCCGGCCTTGTGGATGTTCTGCCGCCCATCGCGATGCAGGAGTTCGGGTTGATGCATCACCTGCTCAAATGTTTTCGCGGCTTTGGTTATCAGCCCGTCATCCCTCCCATGCTCGAATATGAAGATCAGCTACTAAGCGGCCAAGGCCAGGCAACGGCCCATCATGTATTCCGGGTGATGGATCCCCTCGCCCGCCGCATGCTGGCGATCAGGGCCGATATGACCAGCCAGATCACCCGCATCGCCAGTCACCAGCTTGCGAATGCTCCGCGCCCATTGCGCCTATGTTATGCGGGCTACACGCTCCGCACCACGCCAGAGGCACTCGAAACGCGGCGGCAACATACACAGATCGGCATTGAACGTTACGGCAGTTTTGACAGTGCAGCACTGGCGGAGATCATCGCCCTCGCCAGCCATGCCTTAACGACCGCCGGGCTTGAGCCAATGACGATAGATCTGCATTACCCATCCATCCTGGCCCCGCTGATGGTGGGGCTCGCCCAGCCGGAGACGGTGGTAGAGGCCGTTAAGCGCAAGGACACGGCGAAACTCAGAACCCTTGGAGCAACCGATATTGCGGCGCTGATTGAGGCGGCAGATACACCCGAAGCGGCATGGAAAAAGCTCGCGGATATCAAACACCCGGCAGTGATTCAAGCCACCCAAGAATTACAAGCACTGGTCGAGGCGCTCAGCGTGCGTAAGGTGGCGGCGCGTCTGTCGCTCGATCTTCTCGACTTAAGCGGCTACGGTTATTATGCCGGACCGGGTTTTGCGTTGTTCCTGAACCAGCCAGCTATTGAGCTTGGACGCGGCGGCGCCTACCGCACTGAAGCTGGTGAGGCCGCCGTCGGCTTCACGCTTTATGCCAATGATATGCTGGCGCTTTTGCCTTCTGCCAAAGAAGCACCGGTTAAATTTCTACCCCCCACCAGTTCGACCGAAGATGCGGCTAAACTGCAGGCACAGGGGTTCATCACTATTTTAGGAGAGGCGTAATGCAAAGCGTCGTGGTGGTTGGTTCGCAATGGGGCGATGAGGGCAAGGGAAAGGTCGTTGATTGGCTATCCGAGCGGGCGGATGTGATCGTCCGTTTTCAAGGAGGGCACAATGCCGGCCATACCCTGGTGGTGAACGGCGCAACATATAAGCTAAGCCTCTTGCCTTCGGGTGTGGTTCGCGGCAATAAGATGAGCATCATCGGCAATGGGGTGGTGATTGACCCGGTAGCTCTTTTTTCGGAAATTGATAAGGTTACCGCGCAGGGCGTATCTATTACACCCGAGAATCTCAAAATTGCAGAAAATGCCTGCCTGATTCTTCCAATCCATTCGCGCCTAGATGCAGCGAGCGAAGCCTTACTCGGCGCTGGCAAAATCGGCACGACGGGACGCGGTATCGGTCCCGCCTACGAGGATAAAGTAGGACGCCGCGCCATTCGCTGCTGCGATCTGGCGGAGAAAGACCTTCTGGTCGCCAGACTCAGGGATATGCTAACCCGTCACAACGCTATCCTCACCGCTTCAGGCGCTACGGCGATAATGCTGGAAGAAGTTTTGGCGCCGCTGGAAGCTATTATTCCACGGCTTCTGCCACATATCGCCCCTATCTGGCGCATGCTCGACCAGTATCGGCGTGAAGGCAAACGCATTCTTTACGAAGGCGCGCAGGGCATCATGCTGGATGTGGATTATGGCACATATCCATTCGTCACTTCCTCAAATACGCTCGCAGGTGAGGCAGCAATGGGCAGCGGTTCGGGTGTCAAATCCATCGGCTATGTGCTGGGTATTACCAAAGCCTATACTACACGGGTCGGCAGTGGCCCCTTCCCTACCGAACAGGACAATGACGTGGGCGCGCGCCTGGGCGAACGCGGCCATGAATTTGGTACAGTCACCGGACGCAAGCGGCGTTGCGGCTGGTTTGATGCAACCCTCGTGCGGCAAGCTGTGACGGTGAGCGGTATTACCGGTATTGCCCTCACCAAACTCGATGTGTTGGACGGGTTTGATACCCTGAAGATTGGTGTCGGTTACGAGATAGACGGCAAAAAATACGATTACCTCCCCGCCTCCGCCGCTCTACAGGCCAGGGCCAAACCTGTCTATGAAACCATCTCCGGTTGGAGCGATTCCACGCAAGGTGCGCGCAGCTGGGCTGAACTCCCGGCTCCGGCCATCAAATATATCCGCCGGATTGAGGAGCTCATTAACTGCCCCGTCGCGCTGCTTTCGACCAGCCCAAAACGCGAAGATACCATTCTGGTGCGCGATCCGTTCGCTATTTCTTAATTTTTACTAAGAATTGCGAGGCTTGGCTAATCGTCGGATTTCCGCTATAGTTCAAAGCAATAATAACAACGGGATGACAGGTATGTCCACCGCCTTGCACAAAAAGTTGTTTCAGGAAGAAACTCCACTTCTCGAAGAACATATTGATAGTGGGCTGAAGGATTTTCTGAATAGCTACAAGTCACCGCATACTGCCGGTAACACGGAGCGCGATGGGCTGTATCAGCGTTACACGCTTGACCTTGCT
>JAJTIB010000075.1 GCA_021300075.1 Rickettsiales bacterium | reverse complement strand
GTTGCCAAATCCTCGCGCATGTGGATTTCGCTAACTCGGGAATGACAAAAATCTCTTCAATAAACCAGGCGCGCCTGAAGCGCGGCGCTGAGTGTGCCGTCATCGAGATAATCGAGCTCCCCGCCCACCGGAATCCCTTGCGCGAGGCGGGTGATGCGGACACCACTTGCCGCCAGACGCTCGGCCACATAATGGGCGGTGGTCTGGCCGGCCACGGTTGAGCCCAGCGCCAGAATCACTTCCTGCACCTGCTGCGCGGCCACGCGCGCGACGAGCGGCGCGATGCTGAGCGTCTCCGGCCCGCGCCCGTCAATCGCCGAGAGCGTGCCGCCAAGCACGTGGTATTGACCACGGTAAGCGCGGCTGCGCTCCATCGCCCAAACATCGGCGACGTCTTCGACCACACAGACAATACTCGGGTCGCGCCGTTCGTCGGCGCAGATATGGCAGGGGTCTGAGTCATCAAGCGAACCGCACGTGCGGCATTGCCTGACCTCGCGCCGCGCCAGATCGAGTGCGGCGACGAGTGGTGGAATCCGCGTCTCCTGTTGGCGCAGCAGGTGCAGCGCGAGGCGTCGCGCCGAGCGCGTGCCCACGCCCGGCAGGCGGGAGAGTTCCGCCACGAGTTTATCAATTGCCTGTGCCATGGTTCCTACTTTGCAGAATACCTGCCAAACTAAAATGGCAGTTTGAAGCCAGAGGGCAACGCCAGATCGCCCGTGGCGCTGCTCATGGCATCATTCACCATCGCGTCCATTTTATCTTTGGCGTCGCGATGGGCGAGCACCAGTAAATCCTCCAGCAACTCGCGGTCTTCCATCGCCGCTGGCTCAATCGCCACCCGCAGCAAATGTCCCTTGCCGCTGAGTGTTAGTTTTACTGCGCCACTGCCAGACGCGCCTTCCACCTCGCGCGTCTCAAGGTCGCGGTTCATTTCGGCGAGTTTGGATTGCATTTCCTGCGCTTGTTTCAACATTTTCTGGATATTCATGGTGTCCTCTTATGGGTTGGGTACGAAATCAATAATTTTTGCGCCGGGAAAGGCATTCAGAACCGCCTGTACTTTGGGGTGAGAAGCGGCGTAAGCGCGGGCTTGCTCAAGCGCCTGTTTTTTCTGATCGGCAAGTGTTGGCGCGCCTTCTTCCTCGCTGAAGACAAGGTTCCAGCGTGTCCCCGTCCAGTCGCTCAAATGACGGTTGATGCGCGCAGGAATATCCGGGGCGAGATGGGTCACGGGACGCATCTCGATGCGGCCAGTGGTGAAGCGCACCAGTCGCAAATCATGCGTAAGGTGATGCGTGAGGATGGCCTCGCGCTTTGACTCAAACAGCGCCACGACGTCTTCAAATGTTGCAAGCGTGGGCAGGATTTCCGGTTGCAGGGCGAGTGCGGCAGGTGTTGAAGCGTGGAGCGTGGCGCGTGAAGGGTGAATTTCCTCTCGCCGCTGGGGCAGGGGAGATGCCGCTGCCGGCAAAGTATTTTTCTGGCCACCCTCCTTCGACGAGGCTTCGGAGGGCAGGCTGGCCAAGGGCAACGAACCACTCCCTTCCTGCAACTGCCTTATGAGTGTTGCAGGGGGTGGTAATTCGCTGGCGTAACCAAGCCGCACTAGAATCATCTCGAGACCGGCGAGGGGCTGGCTGGTTTCGCGCATTTCTTCGGCCCCTTTGAGCAGAATTTGCCAGGCGCGGGCAAGTGCCGGCACGCTCAGATCCGCCGCCAGACGTTTGGCGGTTTCCTGTTCTTGAGGGGAATAATGCACGTCGCCCGCGAGGCTGGGGGCAGCGAGAATACGGGTAAGGTAATGGGTGATTTCCATCAAATCGTTAAGCAGCAGCGACGGGTCGATGCCTTGTTGATAGAGCGTGCCGACCAGAGAGAGCGCCGCTTCCACTTTGCCGGTCAGGACCTGTTCGAGCAGCAGGAAACTGCGCGACTTATCTGCAATCCCAAGCATTTCGCGCAGTGATTCTGGCGTGATATGGGTAGCGCCGGTCGCATCTGTTTCTAGCGCCATGGCCTGATCAAGAATCGATAGTGCATCGCGCACCGAGCCTTCGGCGGCGACCGCAATCAGCTCCGCTGAGAGCGCATCAAGTGCGACCTGCTCGCGCTCAGCGACGCTGATGAGGTGCCGCGTCAGCGTATCGCCGTCCACGCGGCGCAAATCAAAACGCTGACAGCGGGAAATAATGGTGACGGGGATTTTGCGTATCTCGGTGGTCGCAAAAATAAATTTCACATGCGGTGGCGGTTCTTCGAGCGTTTTGAGGAGCGCGTTGAATGCGTTCTTACTCAGCATATGCACTTCGTCGATGATATAAACTTTATAGCGCGCGCTGGTGGGCGCATATTGCACCGAGTCGATAATCTCCCGTATATCATCCACTCCGGTGCGCGAGGCGGCGTCCATTTCGATCACGTCCACATGTCGGTCATCGCGGATGGCGATACAATTGGCGCAGACCCCGCACGGGTCGGTCGTGGCTTCACCCTTACCATCCGCGCCAATGCAATTAAGACCGCGGGCGATGATGCGGGCGGTGGTGGTTTTGCCAATGCCGCGAATACCGGTGAGCAGGAAGGCATGGGCGATGCGCCCCGAGGCAAAAGCATTGGTGAGGGTACGCACCAGCACCTCCTGCCCGATGAGATCGGCAAAAGTCTGCGGGCGGTATTTACGGGCAAGAACGCGGTACATAGAAGCCTTGAGCGGTGAGCCTGGAGGTTTTTGCTTTTTAAGTCAGTGGTTCGTGCGTCGTTGTTCGCTGCGCGAGGTCAGCAGGCTGAGTCAGCCATGAGCCCGCGAAGCGGCACCCCATGGCAAGGCAAGGAAACCGAGCCGGGGGTGAAGAAATAAGTGGCTGACGACGACCCGATGCATATTCGATACGGCTGCTGTCTTTCGACCCTGACCGGGTTTTCAAAGGACATCGCCCGCCGCCAGCCATCCGCAATCTAGGGCAATGGCGGTGGAATGCAAGCGTCTGGCTCTTTTTGGCAACAGTTGGTCTATCCTTCCTGAAGAATCGACGAAACCCGTGGTTTTTGGCTTGAATACGAGTCTGAGAAGGGGCTACCCTGCCTGTGGATAAGTAGGGTTGTCCCGATTTGCGTGAGCAATACCGGGATCTTCTGCGGCTGGCTTTGCGGGAGGTCCCGGGACGAGACCGGGGTGACGCACAAGAACAACGCTATCCCGAAATCAATTCGGGATCACGGGAGCAGAAATGATCACAAGACTCATGACGGCGATTCCGGTGCCCGGCTTCATCAGTCGCCGCGCAGGGGAGGTTTATGCCCTGCTGGCGGTGACAGCGAGTATTCTCATTGCCACAGCACTCCTCACCTATCATTCGAGCGACCCGTCATGGAATCAGGTGGGGGAGGGGCTGGCGCGTAATGCGCTCGGACAGCCCGGTGCGATTCTTGCGGATATACTGCGCCAGAGTTTTGGTGCCATGACGATTTTGCTGGTGATTGCGCCGCTCGGCTGGGCCTGGCGCTGGCTGATGAAAGACAGCAGTGGCAGTATGATCTGGCGGGTGCTGGCACTGGTCATGGCGCTTCTTAGCGGCGCAACTCTGGTGGCGTTGCTCGCGGCTTCTACCGATTCCGCCTGGCTGGACAGCGCGACCGGTGCGCTAGGCATTGTGGTCGGAGTAGGGTTGGTGAAACTGGCTTCCAGCTTGGGCGCGATGATGATTGCAGCAATGCTCTTCCTCGTGACATTACCGCTCGCACTTGGGCTGCGCGGGCATGAGTATATTGCCCTTTCGATTATGCTGCGCGAAGGCGCCTTGATGCTGTCGCAATTAGCGCGCAGCCTTTGGCTGCAGCTATGCAGATTGCGCCATGCCTGGCGTGGGGAAGAGGCGGCCGAGGAAGAAATAACCGCGCGCGACGCGCCGGAACTGACAGCTTCGCCCAAACCGAAAAAGCGCGTAGAGCCAAAAAAAACCCGCATGCCGCAGGATCAATCCTCACTCGAGTTGCGCCTGCGTAAGGGCGATTTTACTTTGCCCTCTTTGAACCTCTTGCAGAAGATTTCCGGTAAGGCTGCGCGCCAGCAAAGCGAATCGGCGCTTGAACAAAATGCGCGGCTCCTCGAATCAGTGCTGATGGATTTCGGCATCAAGGGTGAGATTACCAAAGTACGTCCCGGGCCGGTGGTGACGCTTTATGAACTCGAACCTGCGCCGGGCATCAAATCTTCGCGCGTGATTGGCCTCGCCGATGATATCGCCCGTTCGATGAGTGCGATTTCGGCGCGGATTGCAGTCATCCCCGGGCGTAATGCGATTGGTATTGAGCTCCCGAATCTGCAGCGCGAAACTGTGTATCTGCGGGAATTGTTTGAGGACGAAAAATACATCAAGACCGAGGCCAGTCTGCCCCTGGTACTGGGTAAGGACATCAGCGGCGAGGCGATTATTGCCGATCTTGCGCGGATGCCGCATCTCTTGGTCGCGGGCACGACCGGCTCGGGCAAATCGGTTGCGATCAACACCATGATCATGTCGCTCGTTTATCATCTCACGCCCGAGCAATGTAAATTTATCATGATCGACCCGAAGATGCTTGAGCTTTCGATTTATGACGATATCCCGCATCTTCTTTGCCCCGTTGTTACCGAGCCTGGCAAGGCGATTGTCGCACTCAAATGGACGGTTAAGGAAATGGAAAACCGCTACCGGCTGATGAGCCATTTGGGCGTGCGTAACATTGATAATTATAATAAGCGATTGGAAGAAGCGCGCCGAAAAGGTGAGGAGCTGACCCGTACTGTGCAGACCGGCTTTGATGCTGAAACCGGCACGCCCATCATGGAAAAACAGCCGCTCGATATGACAGCGCTCCCGTATATCGTCGTCGTTGTTGATGAAATGGCCGACTTGATGCTGGTCGCGGGCAAGGAAATCGAAACTTCGGTGCAGCGTCTCGCGCAGATGGCGCGTGCGGCGGGCATCCACATCATTATGGCTACACAGCGTCCATCGGTTGATGTTATTACCGGCGTCATCAAAGCCAATTTCCCCACCCGGATTTCGTTTCAGGTGACGAGCAAAATCGACTCGCGCACGATTTTGGGTGAGATGGGGGCGGAGCAATTGCTCGGTCAGGGCGACATGCTGCATATGGCTGGTGGTGGCCGTATTACGCGGGTGCATGGGCCTTTTATCAGCGATAAGGAAGTTGAAGCCATCACCGAATATCTTCGCACGCAGGGTGCGCCGGT
>JAJTIB010000091.1 GCA_021300075.1 Rickettsiales bacterium | reverse complement strand
CTTTTCCCGTACCAATCGGGTCTTTGGTAAGGTCAATTTCCATTGATCCCGCAATGGCATAAGCCACAACCAAGGGCGGCGAAGCCAGATAATTAGCGCGTACAAGCGGGTGAACGCGTCCTTCAAAATTGCGATTTCCTGAAAGTACGGAGGCAACTACTAAGTCGTTGTCTTTAATTGTTTTTTCAATTGAATCTTTCAGCGGCCCCGAATTACCAATACAGGTAGTGCAGCCATAACCAACAAGATTAAAACCTATTTCATTCAATGGCTTATCTACTCCGGCGGCAGCAAGATATTCGGTGACCACTTTTGACCCGGGGGCAAGGGAGGTCTTCACCCATGGCTTTGATGTGAGGCCTTTTTCCAGAGCTTTTTTGGCAACCAGACCTGCTGCAAGCATGACGCTGGGGTTTGAGGTGTTTGTGCAGCTGGTGATGGCGGCAATAACGATTTTTCCCTGCATAAGATCAAAGGCTTCGCCGCCAACAGCAACCTTTGTTCCTGCGGTAATTTTGCCTGTATTTAGCTTAGGCAGCTCAGCGGCGAAACCTTGCGCGGCTTTAGAAAGTGCGACCCGATCCTGAGGGCGTTTTGGCCCGGCGAGCGAGGGCTCGACAGTTGCCATGTCGAGCGATAACGTATCGGTGAAGACGGGGTCCTGATAATTTGCGTCGCGCCACATGCCTTGCGCTTTGGCGTAAGCCTCAACCAATGCGATAGTATCGCCAGGGCGACTAGAGAGCTTCAGATAATTGATAGTTTCATTATCAATGGGGAAAATTCCGCAGGTCGCACCATATTCGGGCGCCATATTGGCAATGGTCGCGCGGTCTGCCAGCGCCAGATTTTCGAGGCCAGGCCCATAAAACTCGACAAATTTACCTACAACGCCCTTGGCGCGAAGCATCTGCGTTACGGTGAGTACAAGGTCGGTCGCGGTCGTGCCTTCTTTAAGCGCACCGGTGAGCTTGAAACCGACAACCTCGGGAATCAGCATCGAGACAGGCTGGCCAAGCATTGCGGCCTCAGCCTCAATTCCACCCACACCCCAGCCAAGTACGCCCAGGCCATTAATCATGGTGGTATGGCTGTCCGTGCCAACGCAGGTATCCGGGTAAGCTATGGTTTCATTCCCAATCTTCTTAGTCCATACGACCTGTGCGAGATATTCGAGATTTACCTGATGGCAGATTCCCGTCCCTGGCGGCACGACGCGGAAATCATCAAAGGCCTTCTGCCCCCAGCGCAGGAACTCATAGCGTTCCATATTGCGCTCCATTTCGAGCGCGACATTTTCGCTGAATGCCTCAGATGTTGCGTATTTATCGACCATGACCGAATGGTCAATGACCAGATCCACCGGAGAAAGCGGGTTGATTTTTTTCGGATCGCCACCCATTTTCGCGACCGCATCGCGCATCGCGGCAAGGTCAACGACCGCAGGCACGCCAGTGAAATCCTGCATCAGCACGCGGGCAGGGCGGTAGGCGATATCGCGCGGCTCATTGCGCGATTTTAGCCAACTCGAAAACGCCTTTATATCGTCTTTTTTTACCGTATTACCATCTTCATAACGCAGCAGGTTCTCAAGTAAGACTTTAAGAGAGAAAGGCAAACGCGCGAGGTCTACCCCCATCGCCGCTGCTGCTGCAGGCAGGCTGAAATAGCTGTAAGTCTTGCCACCCGCATTGAGTGTGGATTTCGACTTGAAACTATCAGCGCTGGATGTCATGGGAGGTTCTCCTGATAAGTATTTTTTGATTTTTATCGAGAATTAAGTGAGATTACACTAGATGGCTTATAACATTATTAAATAAATAAATAGTTAAGTCGCAACCCTAAGTCGTATTTTTTGGAAAGTAGTGGATGGAACAACACAGCCTCACCTTGGATAATATCAGCGTGGCGCGCGAGGGTGTGCCGCTGATTCATGGCCTGCATATGACGCTCAATCCTGGTGATTTGCTGATGGTTGAGGGCGCAAATGGATCCGGCAAATCAACCCTGCTGCAATGCCTGGCGGGGCTGCTCCCGCTCGCTTCGGGTAAGGTGCTTTTGGGTGCAACACCGCTGACCTCAACCCCCGACTATCCAAATAACCTGCTTTATCTCGGCCATAAACGCGGACTACAAGCCAATATATCGGTACGTGGCAATGTGGCCTTCTGGGCGCGAATCAGGCGGAATCCGGAACTGACCAATGTGGCGTTGCATTATTTTGACCTTGAAGACGTCGCTGATATGCCGTGCCGCATGCTTTCGGCCGGCTGGCAGCAGCGTGTGGCGCTGACGCGGCTTATTACCATGCCTGCGCGCCTTTGGCTGCTCGATGAGCCGATGGCCAATCTCGATGAAGGCGGTGCAGCGCTTCTCCATTCCCTCATCATGAGCCGGATCGAGCAAAAAGGCATCGTCATCATGACCACCCATGCCCAGGTGCAGGGCGAGCGCCATAAGCGTCTGGATCTAAGTGCTATTGCCCAATCCGTTGTGCATTAGGCGGTAAAACCCATGATAACTCTGCTCCTGCATGACCTTACTCTTTACCTTAAGAATATCAAGGAAGCTATTTATTTATATATATATTTTGTAGCCATAATCACCTTTTTCATCTTTGGCTTCAGCGCCGAGGGTGGGCGCGAATATGCTGCGGCCATTCTCTTTGTTGCTCTTATTACATCCCTGCTTCTGGCCGCGCCGCTGCTGTTTGAGCGCGAGGCGGAGGAGGGGAGGCTGGACTATCTGCGTCTGTTGCCGCTGTCGCTCGAACTGGTGGTCATCGCTCGCTATCTTGCCTGCTACCTAGTGTTCGTGCTGCCGATTCTGGCGCTGGTGCCGCCCGCTGGTATGCTGCTGCAGATACCGCTATCATCCTGGACGGGGGTGACGCTGCTGCTGGCGCTTGCCGGGGCGCTGATCCTTGCGCTTATCGTGATGGCAAGCGCGATGACGGCGGGTTTGAATAATCACGCTGGGCTTATCGGGTTGATGGTGCTTCCCTTGATGATCCCGCTGGTGATTTTTGGTGTCGGTGCAATGCAGATGATAATCCTCACAACTGCCGATCATGACTCCGGCCAGATAGTCTTTCTCGCAGCTTTAACATTTTTCATACTGCCCCTGACGCTCTTTGTTTCCGCTGCTTGCCTGCGAGTGTCGGGTTAACACACGGGCTATAGCTGGTCCCCCGAAATACATATTCTTCCTAAGGGTGGCGATAAAGGACGATCAGAACAAAGCATATATATTCAAGTGACGATACTGAGGCAAACAGCTAACAGAACTCTCTACCGCAAACGGCGGCTTTGTACCGCTTACCTAATAAGGTGAATATCTGGTTGCCTCAGGCAGAAGCACGGCTGGCACTTCTTATTTTTCCAGCTTAACCGCAGAAGGGAATACTAATATGCTCATATAACATCAGTTCAATATTAACCCAATTGTCGTATAATATATATTATGGAAAATAATAACAGTAGATGCGATGAGATGGATGTAACAATAGATTAAGACATTGTAAAACTATGAATTTTTTTAGGCAGGGCTAAAATGGTTCACCGTGAAAACTGTCGCAGGAAGCCCCAACTTGCCTCGCTGGAATCAAAATCATTCGTTGAATTTCCACCCATCCGGCGAGCTAGGTGAGTTTTATTTGCAGATCGTCCGGGAAGGCCATGCCCTGCCCCAAGCATCTGGTAGAACTGCACTTCAGTGTTTTCGGCACATTCTGTCCAATGATAAATTTCTGTGGTGATGCCATCGTCAGGATCGCGGTCAGGAATGGATGTCTGGATGAATTTATCACTGCAGCCATTTGCATTACGCCATAAATCCAGTGTTTGCGAAATTGAGATAACCGGATCAGAACCGATTTTTCTTTTTCCTTTTCCGTGGGCTACCAACCCACCCTGATACGGCATAAGTGGATCGGCCGTGCCTGCCATAATTAGAATCGGTAGAGGTCGGATGGGGCGGCAGGTTTTTGCTAACGAATCGGGCATACTAGCAACAATTGCTGCCACAGCGGCCAGGCGCTCTGGCATAACGCAGGCGAGATGATAGGTCATCATACCACCATTGGACCCGCCCATGACATAAATCCGCCCGGGATCCGCCTCGCCGGACTTAACCAGTGTATCGATCATGGCGCGGAAGAAGGCGACATCATCCACCGCATTTTTGGGCATATTGGGCCCACTTATCCAGTATCCACCCAAGCCTTGCGGATACACAGCGATAAACCCATCGCGATCGGCAATGATGTTCATACCGGTCTGTCGAGCACGTGCTGGAGCCGTGCCTTTTCCCCCATGCAGAACAAAAAGAACCGGCAGGTTTTTTGCTGTTATGTTTTTTGCCGGAACATGAACAAAAAACTCCCTCGCAATGCCCTGTACTTCAATGATACGTCTCTCAAGGCCCTCATCCTGCGTCGCCGCACGCGCCACATTCATCGTGGCAAGGGTCATTATTATGAGCATAAACAGAGCAGATAGCAGCGAAGTCGCATGTGATTGCCTAAGAAGAAGCGCATGGATCATGGCAGGAACCTTTGCATAGATGATAATTTGAGGATTATATACACAAAACATCTCGCTGAATTATATTTGATTCGTTGCTAATAAAGTCTAGCTTTTCTTTATGGATTAAAACCATTCTGTCTGACAGCTTTCAAGTCGATGTTTGTAAGCGAAGATGGTCAGGAAGTAAAATTAGAATGAGCGACTTTCGTAAAAAGCCGGAGGAAATTGCTGGTTGTTGCCTGCGCTAGGTCTTCTGCTGATATTTCTTTAACTTCCGCCAGTTTACGGGCGGTGAGTGCTGTATAGGCTGGCTCGCAGG
>JAJTIB010000120.1 GCA_021300075.1 Rickettsiales bacterium | reverse complement strand
TCCGGCGCGCTTACCAAAGAACATTCACAACTCGCGGACTTGCAGGAGCAATCCCGCGTCATCGCCGCGCAAATGCAACAGGCCGAACAGCGCCTCAATAAACACGAGAAATCGCTCGCGACCGTGCGCGGCGAACTTGCTGTCGCCAATCGCGCCTATCAGTTACGTCAGGATGAATATAGTGCTACGGTACGCAGCCTCTTGAGGATGAGGCAGATGCCGGCGAGCGCCATTCTCTCACGACCTGAAGACCTGCAGCAATTAATGCAGACTGCAGCAGCACTGGAAATCACCACCGAAGCTCTCGCCCGCCATGCCGCCGATTTGAAGGCACGCGTAGCACTCCTTGAAGCCCTGCAGAAACGCGCGGAAAACGCTCAAGCCGCCCTGAGCAGCGAGCAGAAACGCTGGCAATCCACCCAAGCGTCACTGCGCGCTCAGGTCACGGCGCGGCAAGTGATGATTAAGCGCCTGCAGTCCGACTATGCGCGTGAGCAGACACGGGTGAGAGCTTTGTCGCAGGAAGCACGATCAGTGCAGGAACTGATCGACAAACTCGCCACCGCACAGCGCGCAAGCGCCCGCGCGCCCCTCAGGCCCATGACCCGTAATGTCGGAAGCCTGCGTGCACCAGTCGCAGGCAGCGTGCTGCACCGCTTCGGCGAACGCAAAAATGAAAACGAGACCTTCCGTGGTATGGTGTTCCGCGCCCGGCCTTATGGCACGGTTGTTGCCCCCTATGATGGCGAAGTGGTCTTCACCGGCCCCTTCCGTGATTACGGCGACATGGTACTGATACGACATGGCAATGGCTATATTTCTCTCCTCGCCGGGCTGGGACAGATCGAGGTGGTGCTGAATCAGGACGTTAAGGCCGGAGAACCGCTGGGTAACATGGGAGGCACAGGCCGCGAGGAACTCTACGTAGAACTAAGAGAAAAGAGCAAGCCTATTGACCCGGCGCGCTGGTTCGCTAAGCTCGGCTCAAGACTACAATAAATATAATGGCGCATTCACCCTTGCACGGATAAGGATTTTATGGATCGTTTTACCCTCGCGCCGATTGCTGCACTCGCGCTGCTGGCCACCATTGCTTCTGGCGCTCTGGCCGTTGCGCCCAAAAATCCAGCCGCGCCCAAAGACACAGCCAACACATACGAGCTGCTCAACCTCTTTGGCGACGTCTTTGACCGAGTCCGCAGCGACTATGTCGAACCGGTGACGGATGAAAAACTCATCGAATCGGCCCTCAATGGCATGTTGACCTCACTTGATCCACATTCGGGCTATATGAACGAAAAAGCATTCGAAGAAATGCAGGTGCAGACGCGCGGCGAGTTTGGCGGTCTGGGGATTGAAGTGACCATGGAAAACGGGCTGGTGAAAGTGGTCTCGCCGATTGACGACACGCCCGCCGCCAAGGCCGGGTTGAAGCCCAACGACTACGTCAGCATGATTGACGACACGCCGGTCATGGGGCTGACTTTGTCGGAAGCAGTCGAGAAAATGCGTGGCCCTGTCGGCTCCAGCGTCCGTCTCACGGTGCTGCGCGAGGGCGAAAAAAAGCCGCTGGAGAAAACCCTGAAGCGTGACACCATCAAAATTCAATCGGTGCGCTCGCGGCAGGAGGGCGATGTGGCCTATATCCGCGTCAGCTCCTTCACCGAGACCACCTATGATGCAATGGCGGAAGCGATCGCCAAGGAGAAAAAAGCGATCGGCAAAAATTTCAAAGGCGTAGTACTCGATTTACGCAACAACCCCGGCGGCCTGCTTGATCAGGCCATCGATATATCGGATGCGTTTTTGGAACAGGGCGAGATTGTCTCTACCCGTTCACGCAATCCGGCGGAATCCAAACGTTATAGCGCCACACGGGGCGATCTGATTCACGGACTGCCCATGGTTGTACTCATCAATGAAGGCTCGGCCTCGGCATCCGAAATTGTCGCCGGTGCACTCAAAGACCATAAACGCGCAATTGTGCTGGGGATGAAATCTTTCGGCAAAGGCTCGGTGCAGACGGTGGTTCCAATCAAAGATCACGGAGCCATCCGCCTAACTACGGCGCGCTACTATACCCCCTCAGGTGTCGCCATTCAGGCCAAGGGCATCACCCCCGATATTGTGGTCGAGCAGGCCAAGCTCCAACAGGTGAAAGACGGAAAAACCATTTCCGAGGCAAATCTGCCCAAACATCTCATCAACGATCAGGATAAAAAAGAAAATTCTCCGCCGCTGAAGGTCGGTGAAATCAGTGCTAAAGACGATTATCAATTAAGCCGAGCGCTTGATCTTATCCGTGCCGTATCGATTTATGGCCAGGTCAGCGGGTTATCGCGTCCGGCAACAACGGCAGTAGCCACCCCTGCTTCTTCTACCCGTATTGAGTGAATCGCATGGTGAAAATCCCCAAGATTCCAGGCTCCGCTGCAACCCGCGCTTGGTTCTTATGGGTTGCCATGTGCGTTCTGCTGAGTGTTGGAATACTGAGCACAGTACTTGATCTATTAGCCGTTGCGCCGGCGCAGAAAACGCTGGCTCAGAAGTTAGAGCAACGCGTTACAATTGATGCGAAGTCTGGAAAAATTCTCGGGGCCAAGATGCCTCAACCCTCCACCCAGCCTGCGCCGGCCCGCCCCGATCCTGTAGCAAAAGCAAAGCCCGTGGCGGAGCCAGCGCCCGAGCCCGCACCCGCGCCGGAAGCCGCACCCACCCCAGCCCCTGCGGCTGAACCTGCGCCGCAAACAACCCCTGAAGCTGCAGCGACCGCCCCCGCCTTTGATGTTGGAGAATCAGTGCCCGCGCCTGCGGAAACTGTCCCTTCCACGAAGGTTGGAGCAGACCCGGCGACTGCAAGTGGCGACAGCGCGCCCATGCTGTCCTCGACATCGGATAGTACAGCCACCATTACCTCCACGGTAAACAAAGAAAGCCTGATTACCGCACCTGCGCCAGAGGTTTCCGAAAAAACACCTGAAGGTATCCTGCCCAAGCGCGGCGAAAATCAGATCACTCCGGCGCAGATTTATTCGCGCCATTTTTCACCACAGCCGAAAACTTTTCCCCTGCATTTCGTAGTATTGGGTGTGGGCTTCAGTACCGAAACACTGGCACTTGCCCGCCAATTACCCCCGGCAGTAAGTTTTTCCTTCTCGCCCTACGCGCCGCATCTGAGTAAGGCACTCGAAGCATCCCGCAATGACGGCCACGAAGCCTGGCTGGATCTACCAGTGCAATCGGTGGGTTATCCCCAGAACGATCCAGGGCCGCTTGGCCTCATCACCTCGCTCCCCAAGGAGGATTTTATCAAGCGTCTGGAAAAAAATCTGATCGCCGCTCCTGGTATTGTTGGGGTGGTGCTACCGCAGGAGGAGTCACTCAGCGCTACTCCCGCCGTCTTTACCGATCTGCTCGATTCGCTCGATAAACGCGGGCTGCTCGTACTCTCGACCCATCCCAGACGCCGGATTCAGGAACTCGGCACCAAGGCCGGACTGCAGGACATTATCATTCGCAGCGACGTAATGCTCGACGACGTGCCAAGTGAAGCCGCTATTAAAAGTAAGCTCGCGGGTATTCTTGAACAAACCAGAACACGCGGCAGGCTGGTGGTCACGCTGCGGGCACGGCCACAGACCCTGCTTTTGCTAAGTAAGTGGCTGGAAACGAATACGCCTCAGGATATCGTGCTTGCGCCCTTAAGCGCCACCCTTATTCAGGAGACACGGTCACCCTCGCCCGCGAACGCCAAGAGCGATTCTGAGGATTCCAAATTGAAAAATAATGACCATTCCCATTAGAGTACTGAAGGCCTCCCTCATGACCAAACAAGATTTACCCTATCGGCGCGGGGTTGGGATTGTGTTATTGAATGGGCTGGGGCAGGTCTTTGTCGCCAAGCGCATTGATATGACGAGCGAAGCCTGGCAGATGCCTCAGGGCGGAATCGACGGTAAAGAAAAACCCGAAGAAGCGGCGTTACGCGAACTCAGGGAAGAGACCGGCATTACCTCGGTGCGGGTACTGGCGCATTCAAACGAGTGGCTGAAATATGATTTGCCAGCGAAACTCATCCCCCTGCTGTGGAATGGCCAATATCGTGGGCAGGAGCAGCTCTGGTTCGCTATGCGTTTTACCGGACCGGATTCAGAAATCAACATCGCCACCGAAGATCCGGAATTCACCCAGTGGCGCTGGGTGGCTCTTGCGGAGTTGCCGAGCATGATTGTTGACTTCAAGCGCGACCTTTACCGCCAGCTAGTCAATGAATTCGGGCATCTGGCCGCGCCGCAAGGCAAGTAGCACAACTTGTCGTTTGCTACGCTCGGATCATGGTCGAAGCGCCACCGGCCGTGAACACTTCAATCAAAAGCACATGCGGAATCCGCCCATCGAGGATATGCGCGGCGCGCACTCCGGCACTAAGCGCACTGACGCAGGTTTCCACCTTGGGAATCATGCCGCCCGTGATCGTGCCGTCGGCCAGTAATGCGTCAATCTCCGCCGCGTTAATCTCACTGATGAGCTGTTTATCTTTAGTCAAAATTCCGGCCACATCGGTGAGCATCATCAGCTTGTCCGCTTTAATAGCGCTCGCAATCGCACCCGCGGCCGTATCGGCATTGATGTTGTATGTCTCGCCAATGGGCCCCATAGCGATGGGGGCGATGACGGGAATCATACCCGAGGCGGTGATATTCTGAATAATCTGCGCGTTGATCTGCGTCGGCTCGCCGACAAAGCCCAGATCCAGCACTTTCTCGATATTGGAATCGGGGTCTTTTTTGGTGCGCGTCAGACGCCGCGCTGTAATCAGCGCGCCGTCCTTGCCGGAAATGCCAATGGCCGTGCCACCCGCTTGATTGATCGCGGTGACAATTTGTTTGTTGATAGCACCCGAGAGCACCATCTCAACGATTTCAACGGTGGCGGCATCAGTCACACGCAGGCCATCGACAAAAGAGCTCTGGATTTTGAGCCG
>JAJTIB010000196.1 GCA_021300075.1 Rickettsiales bacterium | reverse complement strand
TCGAGATCTTCGGTTTTGATGTGGTCGTTGCCCTCGAACACCACCCGGTTGACACTTGGATTCTCAACCACTTTGACGCGGATGATGCCACCGTCGCGGGCGACGGTAACATTCGAAAAAAATCCGGTGTCGTAGAGGCGTTTTAGGGCGAGGTCGAGTTCGTATGGCGAAGCGTCCGCCCCCGGCTCCAGTGCCAAATAAGTTTCAATCGCCGAAGTTTCAATGCGCTGATTGCCTTCGATCTGAATGGATGCAACGGCCTGAGCCATTGCCGTGCCATTAAGGAAAAATGTCGCAAGAAACAAAAAATAGAGCGTTTTTAGCATCAGTAATCCAGAATTTTTCAAAAGATGAGTTGTCGCAGATCATTGAACAATGTGAAAGCCATAAGGGTAGCGATAAATACGACGCCGATTCGGTAGCCGAATTCCTGAAAGCGTTCAGCCATTGGTCGTCCTCTTACGCCTTCAATCGCATAAAATGCCAGGTGCCCGCCATCGAGCATGGGGATGGGAAAAAGGTTAATCAGTCCGAGATTAGCCGAAAGTAGTGCGATAAACCATAAGACCGTACGCGCGGTTTCCGAAATAGATTCGCCCTGCTGCGTTACATCGCCCGAGAGTTTGGCGATGCCGATTGGGCCTTTAAGCTCCTCGGCGCTGCGCTCGCCAGCAATCATTTGTCCCAGCACCCTGAGCGATGCCACGCAAAGCCCGTAGGTGCGTTTCACAGCTTCCACAAGGGCAGTCGCAAGCCCGACATCTTTAAATACAATTTTCTGTGAGCTGATACCGAGAATGGGACGGATGACTGGGTTACCAATCACGTCCTCATCCTTAAACATACGCGGGGTGAGAATAAGGGTGAAACGCTTATTCTGGCGCTTCACTTCGAGTGTGACTGGCTTGCCCACACTGATCATCATTGCGGCAGAAATATCGTCAAAGCGCCGCATTTTCTTACCGTCAAGACTGAGAATACGGTCACCTTCCCTTAACCCCGCTTCAGCGGCCGCGGAATCTTTCATAACCGAACCGACGACGGGTTCGGTTGAAGTAAGGCCGGTGGTGAAAATAAAAAAAGTGAAGACGGCAATGGTTAGCAGGAAATTAGCGGCAGGACCGGCAGCGACAATCAAGGCTTTTTTCCACAATGCTTGATAATGAAAGCTGATTTTTTTCTCCGCCGCACTCATGGCCTCGATTTTATCAACATCCGCCGTGCTGGCAGCGCCAGCATCGCCAAACATTTTAACATAGCCGCCAAGTGGCAGGATGGAGAATTTCCAGCGCGTACCGGCTCGGTCATTGAACCCGAAAATTTCGCGCCCGAATCCAATCGAAAAAACTTCAATCTTCACGCCGCATAGCCGCGCCACCAGGTAGTGCCCGAATTCATGTACAAAGACGATGACCGTCAGCACAATGACGAACGACACCAGATAATGTGGCAACTGGGTGAGGATGTTGAGAACAGTGTCTATCATGAGCCGATTCGCTCCAGAGTTTTACGCCTGACTTCGGCATCAAGCGACATGACGTCATCCAATTGATTCATAGAGCCAGTGGCGGAATCCGCAAGCGCCGATTCGACCATGTGGGTAATCGCCGTAAAGGAAATTTTTCCGGCTAGAAACGCTGCCACCGCCACTTCATTGGCCGCGTTGAGCGTAATCATGGCGCATTGACCGGCGTCAAGTGCCTGACGCGCCAGCGCCAGCGCGGGGAATCGCGCAGGATCTACACCAGAAAAATGAAGTGATGCGATGGCGGTTAATTCCAGGCGCCGCGTGGGTATGTCGAGGCGGTCCGGCCAGCCCAGCGCATAGCTTAGGGGAATCCGCATATCCGGCAGCCCCAGCTGCGCCAGCACCGAGCCGTCGTGGTAATGCACCAGCGCATGGACGATAGATTCAGGGTGAATCACCACCTCCATCTGATTGCTCGCTAAATCAAACAGGAAATGTGCTTCAATTAATTCCAGCCCCTTATTCATCATCGTCGCTGAATCGACTGAGATTTTTGCACCCATCTGCCAGCGCGGATGGGCGATGGCCTCGCGCGGTGTGATTGCCGCGAATTCGGCGATGGGGCGGTTAAGAAATGGCCCGCCTGAGGCAGTGAGGGTGATGGTTTCAACTGCCCCACGATGTCCGGCGGTGAGCACCTGAAACACCGCGTTATGTTCGGAATCCACCGGTAAAATCCGCGCACCATGTTGCGCCGATGCCGCCATGACCAACCCACCCGCGCAAACCAGGCTTTCTTTATTGGCAAGCGCCACCTGTTGCCCTTGACTAATCGCCGCCATGACAGCGGGCAGCCCCGCCGCACCGACAATAGCGGCAACACTGACATCGGCCGGATGGGCGGCGGCGGCGACGATACCCTCACGTCCGGCAAGTAGTTGGATGGGGAGGCCAGTGAGCGCCGCTTTCAATTGCGGGAAATGCTTCTCATTGCCAATCGCCACGATCTCGGGGCGAAACTGGCGCGCAAGGGCGATGAGTTTTTCGACGTTATTCTGCGCGGTGAGGGCGGAAACCTGAAACAGCTCCGGCTGAGCCGCGAGAATGGCCAGTGCGCTGTCGCCAATCGAGCCCGTCGCGCCAAGAATACTGACGCGCTTGGGTGCGGCGAAGAGCAGGGGAGGGGGAGGGGTTTGGGCAGCAAAGGTTTGCGCGCTCATACACATTTATCCGTTAAAATGCAGGCATAAAAATCATCATCAGCGGATAGCCCGCGAGAATCGCGCAAGGGATGAGCGCATCCACCCGGTCGAACAGGCCGCCATGACCGGGGATGAGTCTGCCGCTGTCTTTAACGCCGGCGCGGCGCTTCATCCAGGATTCAAAAAGGTCGCCCCCAAGCCCCAGAAGCGTAAACAATAAGGCTGAAAGTAAAAGGATAGGCAGTGAAACGGGAAGATGAAAAAAGAAAGTCAAACCAGCAAAAACGAGCGTCACCCCTATCCACGCGCCGAATAGCCCTTCCCAGCTTTTACCGGGGCTGATTTTTGGTGCAATCTTATGTTTGCCAAACGGCTTACCGACGAAATAAGCCGCCGAGTCCATTACTGCGACGCTCAGCAATAACACAAGTACGAGAATCGGTCCGGCTATGAAGTGAATCAGCGTCAGGTTTACAATTGCCGCGCCGATATAGAGAATGCCAAACCCAACCCAAGCCAGCCGATAACTGCGGGTGCGAATCAGACCCAGCCATTCGCGCATTAAAATCACGAAAGCCACGATGAGCAGGGCAGCAAAGCTCCAGAAGTTCACAAGTGTGAGCGCGATAACAATGAGCGCCAACAGCGTGCCGCTCACGATACGGGTACGAAGTTCTGAGGCCATGTTCATCCCGCCTTGCGCTGCCCGAAGCGGCGCTCGCGCCGGCTATAGCTGGCGATGGCCTTGTCCATGTCGTCGGCTGTAAAATCCGGCCATAGAGTGTTGGTAAAATAAAGCTCGGTATAAGCGGATTGCCAGAGGAGAAAATTGCTCAACCGTTCCTCCCCTCCGGTGCGGATGAGCAGATCCGGATCGGGAATGTCATGCGAATAAAGATGACTGGTGATGATCTTCTCATCAATCGCATTCGGGGCCAGCGTTCCGGCAGCAACTTTGTCTGCGATATTCCGCATGGCGGCTGCAAGCTCCTGCCGTGCGCCATAAGAAATTGCCATGGTAACGACCAAACCGGTATTTTTTGCGGTGAGTGCAGCAACTTCCGAAAGATCGCGCTGAATATCTCCCTCGAGGCTCTGCAGTTCACCGACAAAGCGCATGCGGAAGTTGTTTTCATGCAAGGTTGGCGCCTCGCGCTTGATATAATGCCGCATAAGATTCATTAAGTCGCTGATTTCATCGGCCGTGCGGTTCCAGTTTTCAATCGAAAACGTATAAAGAGTCAGATATTTGATGTAGGGCCGTTTGCGGCATTCACTAAGCAGGTTTTTTAGCACCTCGCCGCCCTGTGTATGGCCGCGCGCACGGTTGATGCCGCGCTGTTCCGCCCAGCGGCTATTGCCATCCATGATGATGGCGATATGTGCGGGCAGGGACATCACACACTCATGATGTCTTTTTCTTTGGTTGCCAGCGCCTCGTCGATTTTTTTAACGAAATCGTCGGTCATTTTCTGAATTTGCTCAGATTGTTTGCGATGCTCGTCTTCGGAAATTTTCTTATCTTTTTCCTGCTGCTTCAATGCGTCCATTCCGTCGCGGCGGACGTTACGGATTGCAACTTTTGCACCTTCCGCATATTTCCCAGCGATCTTCGACAATTCTTTTCGCCGTTCTTCCGACAGCGCCGGAATTGGCACGCGAATAAGCTGGCCGTCAGACGCTGGATTGAGGCCAAGATTGGCTTGAGTAATCGCCTTTTCAACCGCCTTAATCATCGATTTATCCCAGACCTGAATGGTGATCATGCGCGGCTCAGGTACATTGATCGTTCCGACCTGATTCATCGGCATCATATTGCCGTAAGCCTCGACCTGAATCGAGTCCAGAAGATTGGCCGAAGCCCGCCCTGTGCGAAGCCCCGCAAATTCATGGTGCAGCGTTTTGAGCGCGCCTTCCATACGTTTATGAAGTTCCTGAGTCATTGGTGTATCTCCTTAAATTTTTCTGTCGCTAATCGTAGTAAACTTACCTTCACCGCAGACGACCTGGGCGCAATTGCCGGGCTGATGAATTGAGAATACCAGAATCGGAATCTGATTCTCACGCGCCAATGAAATCGCCGCAGCATCCATTACTTTCAGATCTTTGCTGAGCACATCATGGTAGGTGAGGTGATCAAATCGTTTGGCGCTGCCGCTCTTTTTGGGGTCGGCGTCATAGACACCATCGACCTGCGTGCCTTTCAGCAGTGCGTCGCACTGCATTTCTGAGGCGCGCAGTGCCGCTGTGGTGTCGGTGGTGAAATAGGGGCTGCCAATGCCACCAGCAAAAATTACCACCCGGCCCTTTTCCATGTGCCGAAGCGCCCGCCGGCGAATATAGGGTTCGCAGACCTGCTGCATTTCAATGGCCGAAAGCACCCGGGTGGGTACGCCTATGCCTTCCAGAATGTTCTGGATGGCGAGGCCGTTCAGCACAGTCGCAAGCATGCCCATATAATCGGCGCTGGAGCGTTCCATGCCTTTGGCCGCACCCGAAATGCCGCGGAAGATATTGCCGCCGCCGACCACCACGCAGACCTCTACCCCCATCGCTACAACGGCTTTGAGTTCCTCGGCGATGCGCTGGATTGTATCTAAATCCTGGCCGTAGGGCTTGTCGCCCATTAACGCCTCACCCGAGACTTTGATGAGCACGCGTCTGAACTTCGCGTTAAGGTTTTTAGCAGTCGCTGGTTTTGCCGTCATGTTGCAAGCTCCTGTCGCCCGTTACCAGTAGCGCGATAGCTTTAAAATACAAGGGTAATCTCGGGTGTCTAGAGGCAAAATCTTCACATAATTGTCACGCACGACGTCAAGCAAAACTGGTAAATTCAAAACACTGATTATTCACAGGCCATTAAATTTAAGAGAATTTTATGAATACAACATCTGTAGAGGGTGCAAAATCTCAGAAGATGCTTGAGAAGTCGCGGCCTCATTTTCTCACTATTTGCACTAATCGTTTGATGGATATTCAAGAAAAAGCCGGTTTTTTTATACCTCTTAGAGACTGCTTTATCAATGAGTCATCTGGTCAGGTGCACGTAGTTTTTGACGTTGGCGCGGGGGTAAAAGGTGATAAATCCGCTTCGCAGAAATTCTTCAATGTATTGAGAGATATTGCCGCTGAGGAAGTACCGAATCAGTCCGAGATAAATGGAGTTGCTATTTTCAAAGACGTTGCGTCTTTTGCGCGGTCGATAAGTTTCCTGAACAGAATCTATGCTGCAAATGGGCATGGGATAAGAGTGTAACCCTCAGAAATGAATTGAGGATTTTGGTTAAGATTTTTTTAACTCTCAGCCTGTATAGTTGATCCCTATCAGGAGGAGGGATTATGTCGCAACCCCATCAGGCCCCAACCGAAAAACTCGCACGCCAATGTTTCTCAAGGCTTGGGGACGTAACGTTCCCCGACCTTGCCACGCGTCAGTTATTTGAGCGGCTTATTCAGGAATCGGCGCCGGCATCGATGGATGTGGTGGCCAACTCTCTTGCCCAGCAGAAGCTGTTGTGAGGCGAATCGAGAATATTCTTTGCAGCATTCCCGATGAGGCTTTTTCTTAGCTCTCCCTTGGAGGGTTAGAGATAGTGCTGGGAGGGAAGTTTTTTTACTTCCCGTTCATCAGTGTCAGCGTCACCTCGGAGGGCTGGTATTCATAGCCGTCGCCAGTATAAGCATCGACCAGCGCCGGAATCCCAAGCAGCAATAGATTGCCGTAAGCGCGGCCACGCGTCGCAGGCGAGAGGGTTTTTTTCTGGCCGGCCTTTGTGATTTCGCAATCAATGACCAGTGGGCTGAAATCGCGCTTGACCCTGGCGCTGCCAGGGGTTTTGTTGATTTTCCAGCTGCCGACATTATTTTGAAGCGTGCAACTTGCTCCCGCGGGCATGGTCGTGACACTGATTTTCTGATCCGGTTCAGCCGTTACGGTGGCGCAGCCGGTGAGTGCCAGCAGAACAAAAGGCAGCAAGAGGCGTTTCATCGAACTACCTCAATCGCCCTAAGCCGCCGTGCCTGCAGCTTTGGCAACTTCGGCGGCAAAGTCATCCACCGGTTTTTCGATGCCTTCACCAAGCCCGAAGCGGACATAGCCCACAAGGGTAATCGGCGCGCCCGCTTCTTTGCTGGCGGCGGCGACGACGTCGCTGATTTTGGTTTTGCCGTCGATGACAAATAACTGATCCAGCAGAACGACTTCCTCGTAATATTTACGAATGCGGCCTTCGATCATTTTTTCAACGACTTCTGCCGGCTTGCCCGAGGCCAATGCCTGTTCACGCAAGACGCCACGCTCGCGGTCGAGCTTGCTGGCATCCACCCCTTCGCGGTTTAAGGCTTCCGGTTTGGCAGCGGCAACATGCATGGCGATTTGCTTGCCAAGTGCTTCGAGTTTTGTCTTATCGGCGCTGGATTCAAGCGCAACTAAAACGCCGATTTTTCCCAGCCCCGATTTGACAGCATTATGAATATAAGTCGCGACCACGCCCTGTTTCACGCTGAGCGTTTCGGTGCGGCGGAGATTCATATTTTCGCCGATCGTGGCAATCGCGGCCGTAATCGCTTCCCCTACGGTTTTGCCGGAGGAGGTTTTGAGAGTTTTGAGTTTCTCGACATCGTTCGCGCTGTTTAATGCTTGTTTGGCGACGTCTTCGGCCAACGCCTGAAACTGGTCGTTACGGGCGACGAAATCCGTCTCCGAATTGAGCTCAATGATGGCAGCAGCGTTACCGCTTGTGGCCACAGCAATCAGGCCTTCAGAGGCAATGCGGCCAGATTTTTTGGCGGCCGAAGCGAGGCCTTTCTTACGCAGCCAGTCAATGGCTTTTTCCATATCAGCCCCGACAGCATCAAGGGCTTTTTTGCAATCCATCATCCCTGCGCCGGAACGCTCGCGCAGATCTTTTATCAGTTGGGTGGACATCGGTTTCTCCTTCGTAAATTTGGCAAGTGGCGGGTGACAAGTGGCGGGTCATTCACCCGTCACCTGCCACCTGCCACTATTTCCTTAAGCGCTTTTCTTGGCCGGTGATTTTTTTGTTGCTTTGGTTTCGCTGGCGGCCCCTTCCTCGTTATCGGACTTTTTGGCTTGCGCCTTTTTCGCTTCGACCGCAAAGGCTTCCTTTTTCGTGGTGGAGGCCGGTGCTGCCTTCACTTCCTTTTTGCCTTTACTGCCGCCGCGAGCGGGCCGATTTTCCTGCGGTGCTGGCTTGGCTGCTTCGGCCTTCACTGGCTGCGGTTTGGCTTCGGCTTCCGGCATTTCAGCTGCTTTCGATTCTAGGAAAGCCTGCTCTGCCGGTACTTTTGCTTTTTTGCTGGCGAAATCAACCTCACGACCACCCAGACCATCAAGCGCTGCATCCGAAATCAGTTTGCAGTAGAGCTTGATGGCGCGGGTTGCGTCGTCATTGCCAGGAATCGGGAAATCAATCCCATCCGCCGAGCAATTGGTATCGATGATGGCGACAATCGGAATCCCAAGCGTCTGCGCTTCTTTGATGGCGATTTCTTCACGATTGGTGTCAATAACAAACAGAAGATCCGGCTTGCCGCCCATGTCACGGATTCCGCCGAGCGAACGCTCGAGCTTATCGTGCTGGCGCTGCAGCGTCAGGCGCTCTTTTTTGGTCAGCCCCGAATCGCCCTGTGCCAGCGTTTCCTCGATTTTACGCAGTTGGCGAATCGAGTTCTGGATAGTCTGCCAGTTGGTGAGCATTCCCCCCAGCCAGCGGTTATTAACATAGTATTGCCCGCAGCGCGTTGCTGCTTCAGCGATAATATCTGCTGCCTGACGTTTCGTGCCCACAAATAGAATGCGGCCATTTTTAAGGGCGGTCGAGCGCACGGCGCCAAGCGCACGATGCAGCATCGGCACGGTCTGTTGCAGGTCAATGATGTGCACATCATTGCGCGTGCCGTAAATAAACGGCGCCATGCGTGGATTCCAACGTTTTGTCTTGTGGCCGAAATGGACGCCAGCATCAATCAGCTCGCGCATTGAAAAGGCAGGAAGTGCCATGCTCGTAAACTCCTTTAACCGGTTAAACCTCCGCCAAGCGCCCTCAGGTTGCCCCGACACCGGCAGGCGACGGGGAACACCCCCATGACCCATGCTTAGCGTGCGTATTCCCCTTTGGTAAGGGGTGGGCCCTTGTAACCGATTTTTCGCAGGAATCAAGCCCTCTTTCTCACCACCGTTCCGTCGCCGTCACGGCTTTGTTGCAATGCAGTGTCACAAAAGATTCATAAATATACAATTTTTCACGGTAACAAGGGCTGTTACAATCCAGAATGTGCGGGTGTTTCACCCTTGCCGCGCCTGATAACGGATATGGAATTCGATGACAGTTTACAGCAACAGAAAAAATAATGCCCTGCTGACGCAAGTGGAGTTCGCCGAAACCCCGAGCATGCGGCATGTCATTCTCCATTTGCGCGACACTGCCGCCGCAGAATTCTTTAAACAAAAACTTGTGGACTCTGATACCGGATTGGCGTTGGAAGCCGAGTCTCATCTGGGCAATACGAAACTGCTGGTGTTGGCCACGCGCCTGACGCGACCACAGGTTTTTGAATGGCTGGAGAAACAGGGGGATCGTTTCGAATTAGTGCAGAAAAAACAGAAAATCGACCCCTGGATAATACGCAGCGTGCTTGGATTTGGCGGACAAACGTTACAACTTGCTTCTTCGCTGATGCGCCCAAATGGTCGGCTTGACCCAACTCTATTTATTTTTGCCACCGCCAATATGACGGCGAATATCATCAATTTTTTCTACAAGGCCCAGGATCTCAGTGATCCGCATCGGTTGCGATTTTTGAAAGAACAGGTGAATCGGTCACTCGCGCCGCATCTGACGTCCGGGGCGCAAGCCATCGCAGTGGATGACGAACGCAAGGCGCTGCGGGAGAAAAACGAAGAAAAGAAAGGTGTGGATGGATTTCTGCGCCGTCATTCGGTGAATGTTGGCGAGCTTGGTTTGCGCTATCTCGGCGCATTGGGTCTGGCTGTGCCCTATGAAAAATATGTCGGTCATGGCCAATACGCTAATAATTGGTGGGGCAGAATTATTAAGGGTAAATTGCCCGAGCTCAACGGCAACCCATTACGTCAATGGACGGGCCTTCTTAGTATGGGGGGTAAGACTCTCGCGCTTGGTTCCAAGTTTGAAGATCCCTATAATCCATCAAAGCGCAACTGGCTGGACGGCATTCGCGAAAAATATACCTTTGTTACGGGTGGGTTAGTGGAAGCGGGCGCATTCAGCTTACTTGCGTATGACGCGTTTTTCAAAACACGTATTCCGGAACATATTGAAGATATCAATAAAGTGCGCGGCATTAAATGGCCAAAAAAAATCGCGAACTGGCTTAAGGTTCCACAGCATGAAAATGGTATGCATTTGACGCGTGATTGGCTTGGCGGGGTTGGTGCGGCGATGTTTGTGACAGGCTATATCGTGCGCTCCTGGGCAAAATATGGCGAGCGCCGCACGGATATGAAAGAACTTTATGCCCATGCCAGCGATATGCTGGCCCAGTTGCCGCCAGAGAAGATGCCTCAGCTTCTGGCGGATACGGCAGCGGATATTTGTGCTAATTTCAAAGGAGATGCTCCGCTAGATTACGGCACGGTTTACGGCGAGTTGCTGCGCGATATCATGCGCTATCATCCCTTGAGTTTGACGCCTGAGATGACTTTTCATTCTCGGGAAAAACCCGCTGCAATGGTAAGGGAATCCGAGTCTCCGGTTTCAACAATCCGTGCAGCAACGGCGGACGTTGAGGCACGCGCCATGCCCCGGATGTCGCCCACCATTGCCCCGTGATTTCATCCTGATTTCAAGCCGTTTGTCACAAAAGCTTCACATAACTCTCCCCATTTTTTGCTATTCTGCAAAGTGAGGAGAACTGTTTTACCATGGTTGATGAACGTACAAAGAAACCACCCGATAAGCCGGTGACTTACGACGCCGATCCAGAGGCGGGCGGCGCTGAGTCACGGCGTAAACCGCGTTCGTTTGAGACCAGTGGTGAAACCAGCAGCATGGAGGAATATCTCTATGGTAAGGGGCTTTACGCCAAGGGCGCCGATCAACTAACCTGGGGTGATAAAACGCGTACGCGTGTTCTGATTCGCCTTGTTTCGCGGGGTATTTTCGGCGCGGTGGCGTTTACCCTTGGCGGCAGATACGCCAACAAGGTCATGCTCAATTACGATGCGACAAAATGGAAATGGGGTAAAGATACCCCGATTCTGCATACCGTGGCCAAAGGGTTTGATACGCTATTAGGCAAGCCGATTTTTCATATGGTGCGGGCAGTGGCCGGTGAGTCGGCAGCACAAAATGCCGTGTGGTTTAAGCCCACTGCCTATTTGGGGGCCAAGGGAGGTAAGTTGGGCCGCAGCCTCGGTGCGGAAATGGTGGTGATCAGTTTTGACTTCTCTTGCGCTTCGGCGGCGGATGCTTTTACCCGCAATCTGATTCAGGTGGCGGATCCTAACATCAAAAAGCCCTGGCTCGATGACCGTGGCAAATTTGATGGCGGAAAGCTCGTCTCGTACTTAGGCAGCACTAGCTGGCGCGTCTTGACCAAGAACGCGGGCGAGGATTGGGCGGCGGCGTTCCCTTATGTTTATCAGATGAGACTTCAGCGCAAATTGCTGGACAAAGCGTTTCCGGGTTTTGCCCATGTTTCCGACCATGCCTGGAATGGCGGCAGTTACAAAATCAATACCGCGGGAAAAATCACGGGTGACTATCAGTGGCCCGGTGCGCTTGATTTGCAGGGGCGCTTTGTAGGTTATAACTGGTACACCCTCATGTACCGCGAGTGCTATGATACGATTGGCCGTTATCTGCAAAAGCCGAAAGAACATGGGTTTTCCGCGAATCTTAAAATGCCGGAACATCCGGTAGCTGGACTCGTGGATGGCGCGCGCGATGGCTTGCGCTACGTCATCAAAAGCTTCATCAAGGCCAATCTTTATATGCAGCCGGCCGTGCCTTTTTTCTGGCTGTTCCGTACCCCGCAAACAAAATGGCGGGCAAGCCCGGTGCACCCAACATTGGGCCAGGCCATGACGGCCGCCAATGTTGCACCGGAGAATATAAGCAACAAGCGTTTGTTTCAGGGCGGCAGTGTTGAAAATATCGGACGTATCAAACCCGGGCAGCCGCTATATGTGGGCAATATCGCTACCCATTCGCATGATTTTACCAACTTCAATCCCCATGCATGGGAGCATCAAAAAACCCTGACCGGAAAACTACTCAACCCCTTTGGGTGGTTGTCGTATCAGGCGGGAAATGGCCTCACGAACGCTGCATCAGGATTGATAAAAGGGTCGGGCCGTGTCAGCCAGTGGTTGGGTCACGGCCACGCAGATCGTGAAATACTCCTTCGCGGGATGGTGGATGCCTCCTTCTCCTATACCCCCTATATGATCGCGAAAGCTGAGTTCGGCCTTCGGGTTGATGACCGCCCGAACGATGGAGGCTTGGGCAAGATGGATAAAGCGATTTATAAAGCGATGGATAGCCTGACGGCCTTAAAATTCAGAGAATTTGGTCGGGATGTCGGGGCAATCAAAGATATAGTTTTGGGCAATATCGGTCAGGATATTTCGGCGCGGGAGTCAGGGCTGGACAGCAAGACAACAACCAAGGCGGGCGATGGTTCCGTCATCCCCAAATTATCGGCCAGGCCGGAAACACGTGTGGAGAAATCTTCTGTCATTGACGAACATCGCGCCGCGCTTACCCCCTCACCCGAACCGACACTTGTCGATAGGCATCGTGAGGCCCTGAGTGGTGAGCGTAAACCAGCCACACAGAATTGGTCGGAGTATCTGGGCGAAAAAAAGAAAAACGCTCAGCTTCTTGCCTCTCACCCCACCGTGCAGTAGAACTGATTGCAATTTTATCTGCGCCCGTTAGTCTATATCCTATGCGTTTCATCTCCCATCTTTTTATTGCCATACTGGTCAGCCTCGTCAGCATCCCTGGCCACGCGGAATGCAGTCTGACCCCTGCATTGAAGGTGACCAACTATCCGGGCAAGCAGGCAATTCCTAGCAGTAATAATTTGATTAAACCTGCCGGAAAATCGATTGACGCAGAGGGGCAGCGATTAACGCTCATAGGCCGTGTGCTTGATAAAAACTGCCTGCCTGTCAATGATGCTCAGGTTGAAATCTGGCAGCCTGATCCTTTTGGTAAATGGGTATTTGCCAGCCGAGCGGAGCTTGCCAATCCTCACCCGGTTTTTGCCGGAGCAGGGCGAGCCTCAACTAATGCGAACGGCGCATTTACATTTATTACATTATTTCCAGCACCTGTTGAAAAAAATGCCCCGACCATCCGTATCCGCGTGGTGGCGCCGGATATGAAGCCGTTTGAGACACTGCTCTTTTTTGAGAATGATTACCGCAATGCCGCTGATCCGATATATCAGAAACTGTCAACTCAGGCGCAGCAAAGCGTAACCTTACGGATGAATGCACTGAGCGGCCTTCCAGGCTATGCCGGGCTGATCGACATTGTTCTGTCCGGCGAAGCGCCCTATGTGACGTATTAGGTTGTAGGTTTTAGCGGTTAGGTTTCAGGTTTTAGCTTTTACAGCGTAAGTGGCAACTAATCACCTCACAAACAGAAGAGCTAACCGCTAACTGCTGATCACTAAAACTTGGAAACTATCACCCTACTTCGTCGGCCCCAGCATCTGTTCAGGCTTGACCCACTGGTCAAACTGTTCGGGCGTGAGTAGCCCCAGTGCTACCGCTGCTTCTTTGAGCGTCGTGCCCTCGTGATGGGCTTTCTTGGCGACCTTGGCGGCGTTGTCATAGCCGATATGGGGGTTGAGCGCCGTGACCAGCATCAGGCTCTCATTGAGTAACTGGGTGATGCGCGCTTTATTTGCTTCAATCCCCACTACGCAGTTATCGGCGAAGCTGACACTCGCATCCGCCAGCAGGCGGATGGATTGCAGTACATTATAAATAATCACTGGCTTGAATACGTTGAGTTCAAAATGCCCGTTGCTGCCGGCGATGGTGACGGCGGTATGGTTGCCCATGACCTGAGCCGCGACCATTGTCATCGCTTCGGATTGCGTGGGGTTGACCTTGCCCGGCATGATTGAGGAACCCGGCTCGTTCTCGGGCAGGTTCAATTCACCCAGACCGCAGCGCGGACCGCTGCCCAGCAGACGTATGTCATTGGCGATTTTCATGAGCGACACCGCAATGACATTGAGCACACCGGAGAGATCTACCAGTGCGTCGTGGCTGGCAAGCGCCGCAAATTTATTGGGCGCGGTTACGAATTTCATTTTCGTAATTGCGGCGACTTCACGGGCAAACGCAACATCAAAACCCGCCTTGGCGTTCAATCCCGTGCCCACCGCTGTGCCGCCTTGTGCTAATTCCAGAATACTTTGTAGCGCGCCTCTTTCGCTCAGGCGGCAGAGATGATCGTCGAGCATCTGCACATAGCCCGAAAATTCCTGACCGAGGGTCAGAGGGGTCGCGTCCATCATATGGGTGCGACCGATTTTGACGATGTCTTTGAACGCTTCCTGTTTTTTCGCCAGTGCATCGCGCAGATGCTTGAGCGCCGGGGTAAGGTGATGCACGACCTGGTCGGCGGCAGCAATATGCATCGCGGTCGGGAAGGAATCGTTCGACGATTGCCCCATATTCACATGGTCATTGGGGTGAACGGGTTTTTTACTGCCCATCGTCCCGCCCAGCAGCTCAATTGCGCGGTTGGAAATCACTTCATTGGCATTCATGTTGGTCTGCGTGCCCGAGCCCGTCTGCCAGACGACGAGCGGGAACTGATCGTTCCACTTGCCGTCCATCACTTCCGTTGCGGCTTTGATGATGGCCTCGCCCAAGTTTTTATCGAGCACGCCGAGATCTATATTCACCTTGGCGGCAGCGCGTTTTAGGATGCCAAATGCGCGTATCAAGGGCAGGGGCATCGTCTCGCCGCCGATTTTGAAATTCATAAGTGACCGTGCCGTCTGCGCGCCCCAGTATTTATCGGCCGGAACGTCAATCGCGCCGAAGGAATCGGTCTCCGAGCGGGTGCGGTTTGTTAATTTTTCGGCGGTGGACATAGGTTTTTGTTCCTTTTTTATCGTCATTGCGAGGCGAGAGCCGAAGCAATCCATCTTTCTTTCGGTCGCGAAGTTGGATTGCCTTGCTTCAAACTGAGTGACATACTCGATTCCCGTCTGCGCGGGAATGACAAAATCGAGGATGTGGATGGAGAAAAAAATCTGGAATCGCGGTAAAGCGCATCTGGCTCAAACCTGCCCGACGCTCGCGCAACTGATCGAACAATACGAAGGCGAGGCACTGGCGCGGCGTGAAGATGGGTTTTATACGCTGGTTCGGGCGATTGTCGGCCAGCAGATTTCGGTCAAGGCGGCGGATGCGATCTGGGTGCGCCTCATCAAAAAAATCCAGCCCCTGACCCCATCCAAAATCGCCCGCACCCGCCTCAGCACGCTGCGCGCACTCGGGCTTTCCGAGCAGAAAGCGCAGTATATGAAAAACATCGCCGTTTTCTGGCTGGCGCAGGGGATAAAAGAAGAGATACAAGCGGGGGGAGGGAATCTTTACTGGCAGAGCCTTTCGGACGACGAGGTCATCGACCAGTTGACCACCATCAAAGGGATAGGGCGCTGGACAGCAGAAATGTTCCTGATTTTTCACCTAAGCCGGCCAGATGTGCTGCCCCTGCAGGATCTTGGGCTGCTGAAAGCAATTGACCTGCATTATCCCAGCAAAAAGCCCCGAAAAAAGTCGGATTATCTGGCGCTTGCCGAGGACTGGCGACCTTACCGCAGCATCGCCACCTGGTATCTCTGGCGCGCACTCGACCCCGTGCCGGTGGCATATTGAGGGCAGAAGTCAGAAGAAACATCCACCCCCCGCCGTGCTGGGGGGGGTAAGTGGCAGAAGTCAAATTCCTGACTTTTTACCATGCCATTGTCATCAAACTGTCATGAAAGAAGTGTAGGGTGGCAGTATGTCGACAAAACCGAGTAGTCAAAGTGGCAATAATTATAGCATTCTGCGTCGCGTCGTGACGCAGGAAATGGGCACGGGCGCCGCTGCCGATGCGATGTACGACTATCTTTGTGCGATTAAGAGTCACGAAAGTAACGGTAACCGCTTTGCGGTGAATCCGGACAGCAAAGCCAAGGGCCTGTTTCAGTTTGTAGGAACCACTGCTAGAGCTTACGGTTTGGGGGATCATAATATCTTCGACCCCGAAGCGCAGTGCCGCGCGGTCATCAAATTTACGCGAGACAATGACCAAAAGATTGTGCGGGTGCTGGGGCGCGAACCCGATGCGGGCGAGCGTTACCTCGCGCATTTTTCGGGTGCAGGCTGGGCGAGTGAGACGCTGCGGTCGATTCAAAACGGCAATCCGAATCGTCCGATTCGGGAGTTTTTTTCAGCAGAGGCCTTACACAATAATCGCGGCATCAAACTCCCCAATGGCAAAAGATTCAGGGATTTTACCGTTACCGATTTGAGGAACTGGGCAGACGGTGTTGTGCAAGGAAAAGCCTATCTCGCAGCGTACAGAGATGGCGATGAAAAAGCCGCAGAATCGCATGGCAAGAGTTTTTTACATAGCATGGGAATGACAGATGAGGAGATTGCCAAAATTCCCGGTGGGTTTCTGGGCAAAGCCATTTTCGGTGTGATTTTTTTCCTTCTGCAGTCAATCCTGCCTGCGGATGATAAAGATCAATCCCCCAACCCCACACTCGAAGCCAGCAATCATCCCCCCGGCCAGCCCATAAGCCCAACCCGCGTTGCTTTTGCCAAGGTCGAAGACACCCGCGCCGCAGCCGTTCCCGCGCGCGGCTAAACACCCGTTGAACTCTTGCCTGTTTCCAATATAACATGATTATCATTCCATGCCCGTTGCGGAATGACGCGCTACGCATCGAAAGGAACGCCACATGATTCCACGTTACTCCCGCCCTGAAATGACCCGCATCTGGGAGCCGGCGGCGAAATATCAGCTCTGGTTTGAGATTGAGGCGCACGCGGCGGATGCCATGGCCGCACTCGGCGTGATTCCCAAAGCAGCGGCAAAAAAAATCTGGGCGAAGGCGCCAAAAAAATATGACACGAAAGCCATCGCACGGATTGACGCGATTGAGGCCAAAACCAAGCATGATGTGATTGCGTTTCTCACCTATCTGGCCGAGGAAATTGGCGAGGAAGCGCGGTTTCTGCATCAGGGCATGACCTCGTCGGACGTGCTTGATACCTGTTTCTCGCTGCAACTCACCCGCGCGGCTGATCTGCTGCTTGAGGATATGAACCGCGTGCTTGCCGCGCTCAAAAAACGCGCGTTTGAAACCAAAGATCTGGTGGTGATGGGGCGCAGCCACGGCATTCACGCCGAACCGGTGACGATGGGGCTGAAATTCGCGCGTTTCCATGCCGAATTCGCGCGGAACAAGGCGCGACTTCAGGCAGCGCGCAGGGAAGTCGCCGTCTGTGCGATTTCCGGCGCGGTGGGAACGTTTGCCAATATCAGCCCGAAGGTGGAAGCACATGTGGCGGGAGCGCTTGGCCTTGCGGTGGAGCCGGTTTCCACGCAAGTGATTCCGCGCGACCGCTACGCCATGTATTTTGCCACACTTGGGGTCATCGCCTCTTCCATTGAAAATATTGCCACCGAAATACGCCATCTGCAGCGCACCGAGGTGCTGGAGGCCGAGGAATTTTTCAGCCCCGGTCAGAAAGGCTCCTCCGCCATGCCGCATAAGCGCAACCCGGTGCTGTCAGAGAATCTCTGCGGGCTGGCGCGTATTGTGCGCGGCTATGTGACCCCGGCGCTTGAGAATGTGGCGCTCTGGCATGAGCGCGATATTTCCCATAGTTCCGTCGAGCGTATGATCGGGCCAGATGCGACCGTGACGCTTGATTTTGCACTTTGCCGCCTTGCCGGAATGATGGAGAAGCTCGTGATTTATCCTGAGCGTGCGGCAAGAAATCTGAATCAGCTGGGCGGGCTTGTCTTTGCGCAGCGCGTGCTGCTGGCGCTGACCCAGAAAGGCATGGCGCGGGAGGCGGCATACGCCCTCGTGCAGCGCAATGCCATGAAAGTCTGGGAAGAGGGCAAAGATTTCCTCACC
>JAJTIB010000145.1 GCA_021300075.1 Rickettsiales bacterium | reverse complement strand
TAAGTGATGGGAATGCCAGCGCCAATTTCCTCCGTCGAGCGCGATTTGGGCACGGCAATATCCGCTGTCAGAGCCGAGCCGCCAAAGGCACGTAAATCAATCTCGATGATTTTATGCTCCCTTACACCCGTGCTCGCCGCAACTTTTTTTGCCGCCTCAAGCTCAATCGCATGGCGCTGGCCATAACGAAAGCTCAGAGCATAGCAATCGTAACCCGCTTCTTTCGCAAGCGCCAGGGTTGTGGCTGAATCGAGACCACCGCTTAGAAGTATCACCGCTTTTTTCATGCAATCCCCAGTAATTTATGGGTCTGAAGCGACAGGCGATAACCATGTATTTGTGCCAAATGAAGGGCATGGGCGCGATTGGCCTCGTTGCGTGCTTTGTCATACTCATCCATCGGCTGTACATAGACGGGTATATTGTGCTGCGACTGGCCAACCTCGCCTACCGCCTGATAATCCCCCGCTGCTTCGCGAACAATGAATTTCAGCGCCGTAAGCCGTGCCAGTAAATCTGGGTGAAGCGTGTGATATTTACCGCCGCTCATTTTGGGCGAGCAGATAATATCGACCATTTCTGGAAGTGGCTGAAATAATGTGCCGTTGGTTTCAATCTGTACTTTGAAGCCATCTTGCAGCAGGGCTTCGCAAAGCGGCACAAGATTCTGGCGTAGCGGCTCTCCGCCCGTAATCACTACGAGATGGCGCACGCGCGCACCGGCTTCGTTATTGGCGAGCATCTGAATGTCGCTCAAAACGTTATCTAACCGCCGCTTCGTGAAAGACTCAAACTCCGTATCGCAGAATTCACACGCAAGGTTGCAGCCCCCCAGACGTAGAAACACCGCCGGCCAGCCCGCATAAGGCCCTTCGCCTTGTAGGGTTGCAAAAATTTCCTGAACATCAAGCGCCATTCCGTCGCTTTTGACGGGCGCGCGTTTTTGGTTTTTTCCAAACATGGGCCTTGCTTCGTCTGAGTCAGCAGTTATGCTGCCTATTTCAAACTTCACTGGTAGCAGAACATGGCAGGCAAGCAAGCGCCCCCGCAAGAGTTATGCGATTTTTCCGCGCTCGGCGTTGAAACCCGGATGGTGCATGGTGGCACTGAGCGCAGCCAGTTTGGTGAGGTGAGTGAAGCGATTTTCCTCAATTCCGGTTTCTGTTATGACTCGGCGGAAATTGCCGAGTCACGCTTTAATGGCGCTGCACCGGGCTATGTTTACAGCCGCTACTCGAATCCAACCCTTACTGCGCTCGAGGATCGTCTGGCACTGCTCGAAAGCGCAGAACGCTGCATCGTTATGGGAAGCGGCATGGCCGCCGTGTTCGCAAGCCTGATGAGTATTTTGAAAACCGGCGATCGGGTGGTGGCTAACCGGGTGTTATTCGGCTCCTGCCATTATATCATTACCCAGGTTCTACCGCGCTTTGGTATTAACTGCGAACTGGTCGATGGCCGCGATGAAGCGGCGTGGAAACAAGCGCTCAGTAAAAAAACAGCGGCGGTATTTATTGAATCTCCGGCCAACCCGAATTTGGAGTTAGTGGATATTGCGGCGGTATGTAAACTTGCCCACGCGGCAGGCGCAAAAGTAATTGTCGACAATATTTTTGCGGGTCCTTTATCGCAGCGCCCGCTCGAGCTTGGCGCGGATATGGTCGTCTATTCCACCACCAAGCATTTTGATGGTCAGGGGCGCACGCTCGGCGGAGCAGTACTTGGCAGCAAAGCGTTGCTGGAGGAAATGGTGCTGCCGTTCCATCGCCATACTGGCCCAGCGCTTAGCCCGTTTAATGCCTGGGTGGTGCTTAAAAGCCTTGAAACTTATACACTGCGCCATGCGCGTCACACTGAGAATGCCCAGAAAATCGCTGAGTTTCTCGCCCGTCATCCGAAAGTTTCGCAGATTTATTATCCCGGCCTGCCCAACTTCCCGCAAGCCGCGCTCGCCAGACGCCAGATGCAATATTGCGGTGGGCTGATCGCGCTCGAGGTTGCGGGCGATAAAGCGGCTGCGTTTCGCTTCATGAATGCGCTGAAGTTGATTCTTATCTCGAATAATTTGGGTGATGCAAAAAGCCTGATCACCCACCCCGCTTCGACGACGCATAGTAATTTAAGTGCCGATGAACGGGCGAGAATCGGTATCACAGAGGGGCTCATGCGCCTTTCCGTTGGCCTGGAATCCGCGGCGGATTTATGGTGCGATATTGAATCGGCGCTAGCTTTCGTATGAAAAAAATTATCGGGATTTTCGGGGTATTGATATTCGCAGTTGCGGCGCTTGCGGCCTCCGCTCCGCTTATCGCAACGGCTGTATTTACTACCAAGAGCGGCACTGTCACCATGTCGCTTGAAGTCGCGGCTACACCTGCCATTCGCGAAAAAGGTTTAATGGATCGTGACCATATCGGCGCTTATGACGGGATGGTTTTTTTATTTCCTGTCAGCAGTAATTACGGTTTCTGGATGAAAAATACCCGTATCCCGCTCGATATGTTATTTTTAGATGATAGCGGAAAAATTCGCTACATTGCCCCCCGTACCACTCCTTATGCGCTCAATACCATTGAGTCAGGCACTGAAGTCACCAGCGTCATCGAGCTGGCCGGCGGCCGTGCCGAAAGGGAGGGAATTGCGGTGGGAGATACTGTCGCGCTGACATTACCCAAAGGAGTGGTCATTGAATAAATATTTACTGGCATTACTATTATTTACCCTGCCGTTGCTCGCCAGCGCGCAAACCTCGCCCGTCATTTTTGAACGCCAGGATATAGTGATTCTGCCGGCGGAAAAATCCACGCAACAGAATGAACAAGACAGAGATTCTCAGCCACCAAAGGATCATCCGCCCCTCAAATTCTCAGTGGAGATTCGTCCCGAGGACGCGATGAAGCTCGAATATATCCATACCCTCAACACCCTGACTGAAACCACCGGTGTGATGATTGCATTCACCTTGCCGACAATGGTATCACTTCCGAGTTTCAGCGTCTCCACTGCGGTGGATGTATTGTTTGTTGATCATCAGGGCATCATTCTGCAGATGCTTCCGGGCGTGATTCCAGCCAATATTACGCAGGACATCATGGCGAAAGAACCGGTACGCGCATTTATTTATCTGCAAAATGGCATCATCAAAGCAAAAAACATCCGCCCCGGTGACCGTGTGGAAAGCACTGTATTCACCCCACCACCACCGGTGATTCGCTAGGCACTAATTCTAAAATCACCTGAGCTTGCGCGATTGGATATTCATCCGCCAACGTCAATTGGATGTTGATCCGCTGGCCTGGTGGCGTATGTGCCGCCAGCAGGGCGGCAGCCTTGCCAGTCAGATGTAATGTGGGTTTACCGCTTTTCAGATTCACCACTTCAATGTCTTTCCAGAATACGCCATGGGCGATGCCCGTGCCCAGCGCCTTGCCAAATGCTTCCTTAGCAGCAAAGCGTTTAGCGTAGGTTGCGGCCTTGCTGTTGTGGCGCGCACCCTTGCGGCGCGAAGCTCTTGCAATTTCACCGGGCGTAAACACGCGCTTTTCGAAGCGCGCGCCAAATCGCGCCAGGGATTTTTCAATCCGGCGTATGTCGCATAAATCTGAGCCGATACCAAAGATCATAAAAATTTTATACTATCCTCAGGGTTTTGGGGTCAAATCCAGAAACGTAAACCGATCGCGGCTGAAGCGGGCGTACTCGCAAGCAGTTTCAAATTGTTCCCGCGTTAAACCAATCTCTTCAGGTCGCGTTGGTGCGTTTGCCTTCTTCAACATTGCTTCCAGTGTTTCAGGTTTATGGCAATACTGCATAATATACTCGCGCAATTGCGGCCAGATTTTATGCAGCTTCCTGTTCAAATCGTCCGTAGCTTCCTTCTGCCATTTTTCGACAAAACTGGAAGCGAAAGCAGCGGGCGGAGTTTGTAGGGGGTTTAATATAGGAATCGTATCAAGCAGACTGAACTGATGTCTTGCCATCGCCACCGAGGCAACCGCCACTAACTGCCCATGCGTCACGCCGCGCACGGCGTCTGGATAGAGGGTTTCGATGGTATGGGCGATCATATGTTCGCCCTGACTTGCCACTGCGCTCGAACCCGTTTTGGTCATCCATTCGCCGCCACAAATCAAGG
>JAJTIB010000010.1 GCA_021300075.1 Rickettsiales bacterium | reverse complement strand
TCAGATCTTCGAGCACTTCCAGACTGACGCGGATCGATTGCCCAACCACAGCGCTGCCAGCGGGGGCGTCTTTGGCTTCAGTATCAAGCCCCTGTTTGATGGCTTTCTCTTTTACCTGCTCGGAAAAGCCGGGCTTCGCCGCCACAGGCGCAACCACTGCCGCAGCGGCGGAAGAAGCGGCAGCAACTGCCGGCGCAGACTCCTCGATAAAGGTGGACGGGGCTTTGGTGAAATCCATGCCGTCCGGAGCTTTGGCCTCGCGGAAAGCGCGTTCTAATTCATCCAGCGCGGCGGCATCAACCGTGCCGCCCGTCTGGGTGCGTATTTCGTCCGGCGAGAGCATATTCGCAGTGGAAACCTCAACCTTTCGCGTGGCTGCAGCAGTGGGTGCGGATGCAGGCGCAGGAGTAGCCACCACGGGTTGACTTTTGCCTTCGGCAAAGGCGTTGAGCTGACCAATCAGCCAGCTATCATCGCCCTGCGGCTCGTGACCAGTAATGGATAGCTGATCCATAATAGATTTGATGCAATCAAGTGCCTGCAGCACGAGGGAAATCGCCAGCGGCGTGACTTCCAGTTCACCGTCACGAATTTTACCGAGCACATTTTCGCCCGCATGAGCGACGGATTCAAGACGCGGCAGGCCAAGAAACCCGCACGTACCTTTTACCGTATGCACCAGACGGAAAATATTACCAAGAATTTCCCTGTCATTGGGGTTCTGTTCGAGTTTTACCAATTCCAGATCGAGTACCGAAAGGGATTCCGAAGTCTCGGTGATAAATTCGCTTATGAGATCATCCATCTCAAGCTCCTGGTGCGGGCGAAGAGTTTTATTAATTCTTCCGAGAATTGAAACACATCGTTGCAGTAATGGCAAGAGCGAGTCGCCCTTAAGTTGCATCTGCAATACTTTTGTGCTGGCAAGTGTGCGATTTTAGTAGAGCTTTGAACCATAAGTTTTAGCTTTTAGATGAGCGGGGCAAGGCCATAGCCCTTGCTCCGTGGAAGCTAAAACCTCTCAGCTCTGGGCTTATAGTCAGTTGCATAAATAATTACACATAACTATTTATGCGTTGCGCTCGCTACGCGGCGCAAAACCGCCGCTTACGGCGGACGGTTTTGATACTCACTTGTGCAATAAATTGCTCAAGTGAGTATAGAACTAGTATAGCATCTCTCTCGGATCGAAATTCAGCTCCATATCCTGCCAGGTTTCGTATTTATCCGGCGGGAGATTCTGCAAGGGACTGCATTTCCAAACGGCGCGAATGGCACTGTCTGCGGCGGCGCGGAAAAACTCGTCACTGCGATACCGCGCCAATTGATTGCTAGCCAGACGAACTTCTGTCACCTCACCACTTGGGCTAACGCTGACACGCACGCGCGCGGCCAGACCTTCTGCGTCTTTAGCACCTGCAGGCATCCGCCAGCATTTAACAAACTGGCCCCGTATCGCGTCTTTCTCGGTGATGGAAAGTGCTAAGGCCGGATCATACGGCTTATCAGAGCGAGTTTTATTTTCTTTCGTTGTTTTTTCATCTTTTGCTTCTTTTTTTGGTTTTTCGTTGGCCTGCTCCTGGAGCGATTTCAAAATCGCCTCAAACTTTTCCTGATCCTCGTTTTTTTCTTCTTTTTTGGGATCAGGTTTTACCTCCGCCGGTTTATCGGGGGCGGGCAAAGGCACGTCGTCCTTCTTTGATTCCGGCTCTGGCGCGGGTTTCTTTTCTTCCTTGGCGGTGGGCGTCACCGGTTTGGGGGTTTCGGGGACAGGCGCCTGCTGCCACTTGCTTAGCGGCTTATCCTGCGAGGGTAGATTGGTCATCGCGCCGATGGGCACAATCTCAACACTCATCACGAAAGGTTCGGGATCAGGTTGGTTGAGGATACTGGGGAAACCAAAAATGACGATGAGAAACCCGACCATATGGGCGAGGGCCGAGTAAGTCAGACTGCGCTTGCCCGCGATCAATGCGCCTCACCGTTTGCCGGACGCGGTACGCGGCTGATCGGTTAGGAGTGCCACTTTGTTAAAACCAGCATTGTTGATTTCGCCAATGACCTGCATCACCTGACCGTAATCAATCGCCGCGTCACCGCGCACAAAGATCCGTGTTTCTTTTTTCTCGCCCAGTACCGATTGCAGCTTGCTGCCAAGCTCGGCGAGTGACGTCTGGGTATTCTGAATGAAAATCGTCCCGTCGCGTCGGATAGTGACGCTGAGCGGCTCGTCAGTCCCTGCCACGGGAGTGGTTTTAGCCTTAGGCAGATCAACCGTGACACCCGAAGTCATCATGGGGGCTGCGACCATAAACACAATCAGCAGCACCAGCATCACATCCACGAACGGCGTGACATTGATTTCGCTGAAGCCGCCGGCCGCATAGCGCCCGCGGCGGCCACGCCCGCCCCGGCCACTCCCGCCGCTGGGCAGACCCGCGCCCATTAATAAGCTCCCTTGTCGAGCTGGCGCGACAACAGAGTATGAAACTCCGTTGAGAAGTCTTCCAGTTTACCTGCAATACGGTTCAATTCGCCATTAAATTTATTAAAGGCCATCACCGCCGGAATCGCAACAAAGAGGCCAATAGCAGTAACAAACAGCGCTTCGGCAATGCCCGGGGCGACCACCGCAAGGGACGTGTTCTGCGTCCCGGCAATCGCACGAAAACTATTCATGATGCCAATAACCGTGCCAAGCAAACCGATAAACGGCGCCGATGAACCGGCAGTGGCGAGAAAGCCCAGCCCTTGTTCCAACCGCTCCAACTCGCGGTTACGAACCACCACCATCTGCTGCAGCATACGCTCTTTGAGGGTAATGGTAAGTTCGCCCGAACCGGCCGGACGACCAACCAGGCGCTCATTATTCTTGCTGCGGAACCATTCATCCATGGCGGTTGTGAACATCAGCGCCATCGGATGACGGGATTTGCGTTTCTTAATGCGGTCATAAAATTTATCGAGCGCCTCAGCCGTCCAGAATTCGTTCTCGAAATTCTCGCTGCGCCCGGCAAGCTGGTGGAAAGTCATCCATTTCTCAAAGATAATAGCCCAGCTCGCAATCGACATGACTACCAGCAGCAGCATGATGAACATCACCAGCGGATCGGCATTCAGAAACAGGCCAACAAGCGAATCATGGCCACCGGCCGCACCCGCTACCGTACCCGCGACATTGGCCGCATCAACCCCCGATACGGGCGCGGAAATCGCAGCAGAAACTGTCATGTGAACTCCTCGTTATGACGCGGCAAAAAGGCGGCGAGCAGAACGGTCATTTCTTCCGGTAGGCGGGCGGGCTTAGCACCGCGAACACAGGCGATTTCGACCGTCATCTCCACCAGTACCGCGTTGTTCCGGCGGAGCATTTGGCGCATACTCATACGGGCTTTGCTTAAGCGGTGCAAGCGCGTTTCAATGATGATTTCATCGTCAAGCCGTGCAGGAAGTTTGAAGTCGATCGTGGCATGGGTTACCACAAACCCAAGACCCTCCTTCGCCTGCAACTCCTGCTGGTTTATCCCCAGCGTCCGCAGCCATTCGCTGCGCGCACGCTCGGCGAATTTGAGATAGTTGGCATAATAAACCACCCCCCCCGCATCCGTATCCTCGTAATAGACGCGGGTGGTGAAATGAAAGACAGGCGTTTGAGCGTCAGTACTCATCAAATGGGCCGTTGGGTCTCACCGTATAGCGTTTGGTTTATCCGTCATAAATAATTGTACCTTTTACAAATAATTACCCATGTACCACTGGAAAATTATTTATGCCACCTTTACGCCCCCTTATTTCGCGGGATTTATTAACCATTCCTTAATCATTCAGGCGCAGAATGAACAGTGAAAATTCGTCACAGTATTTTTAATGCGGGCGGGAAATTAAAATCTCTATCCAGATTCTGGCGATTAATATTGCCAAGCCCGCATTCGATGACGAGGGTGTAGATATAAAATGAGCCGTAACGAACACAGCACCAACTCCCTCCACCGCCAGCGCAGGCAGGCAGGCTTCATGATCGCGCTCGTTGCGGTACTGCTGGTGGTATTAGGCATGGTAGCCGCCGTTGTCGTTGCTGACAAAGACCGCGCAGCAACCTGGGACCCGCGCAATGCCACGCGAGCTGATTTAAGCGATATCCAACAGGCAGTCGTGGACTTTCAGCGCAGCCCCGCGCATCGTCTGCCCTGCCCGGCCAGTTTGACAGCGGATACCGGCGCGGAGGTCGCTAATTGCGACACCACCACCCCGCCAGGCACGGTGGATGCGGGTACTGTCATCATTGGTGCGCTGCCCACCAAGACGCTGGGGCTACCGGATTCGGCCGGGGAAGATCAATGGGGCAATAAACTAACCTATGCGGTCGTCAGGACCCATACCAATACATTCACCTTCTCCAACCCCCTTACCAGCGGCGGTATCACCGTCAATACCAGTGCCGGAACGCTCAATAATAAAGGCTATGTGATCCTCTCCCACGGGCAGGACGGCAAAGGCGCCTTAACCGCCAAGAGCACGGTAACAACACCTGGCAAGCCTTGCACCTCAAGCGCCGGGGTGGATCAGGCCAACTGCGACAACGATCTCACCTTCAATGCGATGGGCCTCAACACCACGGCGGGTGCAAGTTATTTTGATGATATGGTCCAATACAAAACAATCGATGCGACGGCGCAGTCCACCAACAT